>JBCDCZ010000249.1:0-6739 GCA_039180865.1 Pseudomonadota bacterium
ATCAAAATCGTGAAATCATCTGCCGACACCTCACGAGGGATGTTTTCGTCCCAAATCCGGTCCGTCGCCGCGACAAAGAATTCGCGATCTTCTTCCGTAGTAAGGCGTTGCAGAAAATTCTGAACCGGCCCTTTGGCAATATTGACGGCGGCCATGATATCGCTCGCCGTTTCATATTGTATCGTTGGATCGTCAAGCTTTTGCTGGATCTGCGAAACAACGGGTGCGCTTACGTAAAATGTAAGAGAGAGGGCGATACCGTAAAGCGCAACGTTTGGCGGGGTCTGCTGAATGCCAAGCGCGTTGCGAACCAGAAAAAGAACAACAGAGACTTTCACAAAGGCCGTGGTTGTAATGACAATAAACGTCACCAGACCGAGGCCCAATGTGACCGCAACGAGCGGGATAATGGATGACTGAACTCCTTCCATCGAAACCTCGATTATTCGTCGAATATCTTGACGGTCCGCACTCCAAGTGTGTTGCCGATTTCAACAAGTTCGCCTTCTCCGATTTTCTTGCCACCGGCCAAGATTGCGACGTCATTGCCTGGTGCGTCATCCATCTCAAAGATGAAACCCGCGGCGAGTTGCTGAAGATTTCCAATGCTTAGCCGGTGCCTGCCGATCTCGAAGGAAAGGTCAATCAGGACGTCCTCGACACTTTCATCCGGTCCCTGCAAGACGTCAGTCTTCGTTGAAATCGCCATCACCATCTCCTCGTCACCTTTGACACGCCTTTGTTGCAATCCACCTTCGGCCTTGATTCTGTGACCATCGCGAACGGCGTCGTAGAAATGACCGTCAACAAGGCAGCAATGCAGCTTGCGCAGTCCATCGGGGCTGTCGTGAAAAACAATTGCGTCACCCGTTTTCAGGGCCCGCAGTTCTCTAAGTTTCAGGGGAAGCGGCCGGGTGGTGATTGAAATGGGCAAGAGCGCTTGCGAAACGACGCAAGGGGAGGTTTCAATCCCAGCGATCCTCTCCGTCATTCGGGCAAGAAACCTATCGGAGCATCCGAGTTGCACATCGAAGATGTCGTTATTGAGTTCCACCCCTGAGGTCAGCCGGACATCAGGCAGTGTTTCACTGGTTTCCACCGGCCAGATTTTGATTGGAACGCCAAAGACTGTTTCAAGGTCGATCAGGGCACGTTCAAGAATGAACTCGATGATTGGGCCGAGCGTTAGCTCTGCGGGGTCCTGCTCGATTTCGTGGAATTTTAACAGCGCCTTTAGAGTGGCCGCCGGTAGATGGACCGACACCTTTTCATCGCCGATCTCTACCGAGAAACCCGATAAGGACGTGTCTCCAGGTGCTGGTCCCGGTCCGGATTTGAATGTTGGTGTAAATGCAATGGCAAGTTCGGTGTCCTGATAGCAGATCGGTGTGCGACGGGCACAAAGGATATTCAAGCATTTAAGTTGCGCTGGCGGTAGCTTGGTAAACCTGGCTCGCTTCAGGGCCTGCATGTTCGGATCGCAAGGGGTGTTCTGCAGGTTCATCGGAACGCCCCTTGCGTCGTTGCAAATACCTCTGAATTCCGTCGGTTGATTTCGTATCGCTCAATCGCGCTTTCTTCGGTCTCACGTTCCTGTTCGTTCGCTTGTTTCTTCAGGGCCAGACTGATCTGATCGTTTTCCAGTTTTAGCCATTTCTCCTTGGCGCGGGCGTGACCCACATGGTCTGCCTTCAATGTCTGGATTTCTTTGCCAAGATCGGTGATTGCCTCTTCCGCATCCCGCACTGCCTTTCGCGCCTGGACAACCGGAGCATCGAGATTGGCAATTCGTGCAATTCGCGCTTGGAAGGCATAACTCGTCAGTTCCCGGTTGCGGATGTCGCTGTAAAGCTGTGCTGCAACCCTCCGCCGATGCTCAACGGCACGACCGAGCTCCAGGAGGGCCGATGCGTGACGTTTTTTCGCCACCGCAAGGCGCGAGTTAGCCTCCGCCAAACGCCGGGCGGCCTTGTTCTCCCGCTCAACCCGCAACTTCAGAAGGTTTGTGACAGTGCGGGAATTCATGAAACAAGACCTCTAAGGCGTTGATCTGTTTCACTAAGCGTGCTGTGCTCGTCGCGCCCCTGACGCAGAAAAGCCTCGATAGCGTTGTGGCTTTTGATTGCCCGATCAGATTTCTCATCAGTGCCACGTTGATACTCGCCCACCTGGATAAGAAACTCGAGATCTGCAAAGCGAGCCATACTCTCCCGCACCGCACTCGCCAATTCCTGCTTTTCGGTTGAGACGATCGAATCCATGACACGGCTTTTGCTATTCAGCACATCAATCGCCGGATAATGCCCTTTCGACGCCAGATCACGGGACAGGATATAGTGGCCATCGAGAATCCCGCGTGTTTCTTCGGAAATCGGATCACCGGATCCATCTCCTTCAACAAGAACCGAGTAAAACGCGGTGATTGATCCCGTGTCGCTCGGTCCCGACCGCTCGAGCAACTTTGGTAAATCGGAGAATACCGAGGGCGGGAAGCCGCGTCGTGTTGGCGGTTCCCCCGCAGCAAGGCCAACTTCACGCTGGGCGCGGGCAAATCTCGTAATGCTGTCGACAATGAGCAGGACATCTTTACCAGAATCCCGAAATGCCTCGGCAATCGTGGTCGCCGTATATGCCGCTTTCACGCGCTCCATGGCCGGCCGATCCGATGTCGCAACGACAAGCGTCGTCCGCTCCATACCCTTATCGCCGAGATTGTATTCAACGAATTCACGCACTTCCCGGCCACGTTCACCAACGAGCCCGATGACACAGATATCCGCCTCGGTCCCTTTGACAATCTGCGCCAGCAAAGACGACTTGCCGTCGCCAGGCTCGCCGTAGATCCCGATGCGCTGCCCCTTACCGCAGGTCAAAAGGCCATCAAGCGCACGGACGCCAAGTTGCAAAGGCTCACAGATCAGGCTTCGCGTCATAGGATTGGGCGCATCCGCGTAAAGAGCGCGCTCAGCGAGGTTGTCCGGCAGATCCCCTTTTAAGTCGATCGGATTTCCGAACGCATCAAGCGTGCGGCCGAGGACTTCGCCGCCGACCTTTACAGTAATCGTTTCGCCAGTTGGAATAATCTCCGCACCGCCCGCAAAGCCATGCATGTCACCAAGTGGGATCAGGATTGAACTTCCCTCCTGGATGCCAACGACCTCGGACCGCAGGAGTTGACCGGTGACGTTATCCCGAAGCAAGCAAAGTTCACCGATGCGGGGATTAGGCAATCTGGCCCTTATGATGTTGCCAATAACGCTGGTCAATTGACCGAGGACCGGCCGGGTCGTCAGGGTCGCCAGCATTTCCGGAAGCCGGGTTAAATCCGTTTGATCCTGCTGCTCCGGGCGAAGAAGTGTGTCGTCATTACCCATCGCTACACCGGTCACTATGCAGTTTGAGATGGGTTTTCACCGCAGCCAGTTGATCTTCGATGCCGAGGTTGACCAGTCCCAGCTCGCTTTCGAGCACACACCGGCCGTTATCGAGCGTCTGATCGATTTCAAGCGATATCCCGGCGAGCGTTTCCTGCTCATCCGGTGTGCAGTCTTCGGCAAGATAGCGAACAAAATCTTCCGGCACGCGAACAGACAGCTTCAATGATTTGCTTTGCTGGGAAATGGCCTGATGTATCGCCCTGTGCATCAAATCATGGCGTTCGAATTCACCAATAATCTTCTTCAGGATTCCGTCGACAATCTCGGGTAGTTCATTCTTCAGCATTTTCAAAAAGACATTAGCAGCGTGCTGGGTGTCAAAGTGGACCTGCGCAACGTCTCGCGCGCCCCTGTCAAAGCCTTCCCGATAACCTCGCTTGCATTCGGCTTCGCGATCCTTCTCTGCTAGTCGTTTGGTTTCCTCGCACAGGTCTTCGATACCTTTCACTGTTTCAGCTGCCGTCAGCCAAAGATTGAGGTCATCAGATGAGACAATGCCAAGGCGAGGCTTCACCGTAACGCTTGGTGGGGAAAAAGCGGCGACATCCCCGGATGCGTCTTCATTCTGGGCCATCGTTTTCCTCCATCGCCTGAAGGAAAGAGGCGATTTCGCACCATCCCTGCCTTTCAACGACTGAAAGGAGTTGCTCGCCTGAGACGAAGCCCGCACCGATTTCGTTTCGGGGAGTGAGAAGACGCAGGCCCATCTGCAAGGCCGGTTCCTGGCTTTCCATCCACGCATTAAGCGCTGCGGCCTTGGAAGCGGTGATTTCCGCAATCAGACAATCAATCTGGTCGAAGATGGTCTCGTGGAGCATCAGTGAACCGGGCGCACTCAACGCCATGCGATGAATTGGATCGCCAATCAGATCCTCCAAGAGGAGAACCGAGCGCTTATCGATAATCGTGCGCACAGAGTTTCGATGAAATATCGCAGCGCACGCAAAGCCGAATTCGTCACAGATCTGGAAAGGTCCGAATGATGGGACGTGCGGTGCTGGCCCGCTGGCCACATCCGGATGCCCAGCTTTCAAAGAGGCCCACAGCCGTTCTTTAAGGCGATCGGACTGTTGCATCCTTTCGACAATATCCGGCACTCCGCAAAGGCCGAGAGCAGCGGCAATATGGCTTGGATGAACATCACTCATGCTAAGCTGATTACCTTCTGTGATGTTTTCACTGCTTAGGTCTGCCATGGCGAAACAACCTCCTAAATCTCACTAAGATCAGGAAACCCGTCTCAGGCGCGGTTTACTCTCCATTGGTTCCGAAGGCTTTTCCACCACGGCGGGGGAGGGTCTGCGTATCCAAAAAATAATGAGGAGCCCGATGAGTGCCGCAAGGCCAAACAGGGCTTCTACGAGCGTTCGCAATGTCATGAAATCGAATGATGATTGTGCCCTGTCGATAGAGGTAACCGATAAATCTTCAAAGATCGGATCAGCGATCGTCATAACGACGGAAACCTTATCGTAGGTTAGACCTTCAATACTGCTCGCGACCAGCATTTTGATTTTTGGCAGCAACCCATCGAGATCCGCCTTTGAGGAATGGCGGATAAAAACTGAAGCCGACGAGGGCGTGGTGTCTCTCTTCAGCGGGTTATTGCGGGGCAACACCACGTGGATACGCGCTGTCAAAACGCCATCGATATCAGAAATTGTGCGCGATAATTCCTCACTCATTGCGAAGATGAAACGCGCTCGCTCTTCCGTGGGAGACAGAATAAATCCATTACCCTGGAATACTTCGCCCATATTGGTGAATTGCTGTTTCGGATAACCTGCTTTGTTGAGAACGTCGACAGCTTTCGGTATCGCTGATTTTTCAACAAGGATCGTGTTGGTCTCGTCTTTCTCGACAGTGCGGCCCGCCTCAATTCCTTGGCTCATCAGGATTGCGAGCATTTCATTCGCCTCGCGCTCGCTGAGGCCTGTATAAAGGTTCTCCTTACAAGCACTTACGGTCGTGACAATCAGGATAAAAAGGATAAACGCAGCGAAGCGACGGACATGAACGAGTTCCAGTAAAGTCATGATCGGTTCCTTGTAAATGCGTCAGAAGAATACGGATGGTTCTAATTGCGCGTCAGGAGACCCTGAACATTGCCGGACAGGTTTGAGGCGATCTTCGTCACCATCGAGATTTCGGTTGCGTAGACGAAACTACGTTCCAATTGGCCGAATTGCGTTTCAAACCACTCTGCTTTCATTGCACTACCGGGGGATGCAGGGGATCCCGGCATCGGGGCCGCAGCAGGACCTGGCATAACTGTGGTGACTTCAGTTGCACTGACACCGCTTTCCATATCCTGTTTCGATGTCGCAGCCCTGCGCTGTTTCTCTTCATTTGCAATGATGTCCAACCGGTGCATGATGCTATCGCCTATGCCATCCGATTTGACCGACATTTCAGGTTCAAACTGGAGCGATGCAACTTTTTGCTTCTCGGGCGCGTATTGCGCGCTTTGGGAAATCAGGTCGGGGTCAGTATTGGCATTGCTCAAACCGGTCGAATTGTCGGCAACCTGTTGAGTTGTAACGGGATTCGCCCCACTTTCGGCGATCGCCGCACTCACTGTCAAAACATCTGACACAGCATTGACCATCCTGATACCTCCCCTGATTTTGCGATCATTTATTCGAAATCGCACCTTTCGTGGCCAAGGATAGGAACCCGCAGCTTACGACAAGCTTACGAGTCAATGGTCATTGCGAAATTGAAGTGTCGGTGTATTTTTAGAGCGGATACACCAGTTTAAAATCTGTTTGAATTTATTGTTTCTGGCGCAAATCATGGAGTTTAGTGGTCATGACACAGCGGTTAAACACGATGTCAGCAACGCGCTTTCATTCACTCCTTTCGGGCAAGGTGCGACAATTATGCCCAGTTGCGGAACGTCTTGTGTACCTCTCGATTCTTACATTTGTTTTGAGTTTCGGTGCCATCGGCCCCGCCAGGAGTGCGCCTTTGCCGGCCCCCGACAGAGCCATCGATTACAAAATCATCGACCAGGATATTCAGACGGTTATCAGCCAGTTTGGCGGCGCCCTGGGGGTGGGGACGAAGATCGATGCCGCTGTCGAGGGTCGGGTTTTAAATGATCAACCCACGGGAACGCCCAAAGAGTTTCTCAACAGGCTCGCCGGAGAACACAATTTCGAATGGTATTTCGATGGGCAGGTCCTGCATGTCACCCCTTCGCAAGCATCGGTCTCACGGTTGCTGACATTAAACGTTGTCTCATTTCAGCGTCTGGTAGACGGCTTGCGCGCGCTTGAGATTTATGACGACCGCTTTCC
>JBCDCZ010000250.1:0-6723 GCA_039180865.1 Pseudomonadota bacterium
CATTAAAGGAAACGACGCCAGCGGATGGAACGAGACCGGCAACAGCCTTCAGGAGCGATGATTTTCCCGTCCCGTTCGGGCCGATCACAACATTCAAGGCACGCGCGGCAAGCTCGACGCTGACGTTCTGAAGAACCCTGACAGAGCCATAGTCAACGCCAATATCCTCGAGTTTCAGCATCACCAGAATGTCCTTTTGTTGCGCAGGATGAGAATGAAGAGGAAAGGAACGCCGATCAGAGCAGTGACGATACCGATGGGAACAACCGTTCCCGGCGAAATGAGCTTCGACAGGATCGACGCCCCCGCCATTATAATGGCGCCTGCAATCGCGGACATCGGCAGAAAGATGCGCTGATCGTCGCCCACCAGCATGCGCGCGATATGCGGTGCAACGAGGCCGACAAAACCGATCGTCCCGACGAATGAGACAGCACCTGCCGTCAAAAGAACCACAACGATGAAGACACGAATGCGCAAAGCCTCCACATCGACGCCAATGCTTCTTGCGCGGTCATCCCCGAGCCTGAGGGCCGTTAGCCGCCATGTGTCCGGCAAGAGTGCCACAACACCAACGAATGTCAGCAGCGCCGTGATCGGCACATTCGTCCAGTTGGCTTTTAACATCGACCCAAAGAGCCAGAAGACGATTTCCTGCAGGACTTCCGGGGATGCGATGTATTGCACCATCGATTGCATCGACTGGAAGAGAAACAGTGTTGCGATACCGGCAAGCACCATGATCTCGGCCCGCATGCCGCGCAGTCTCGCAAAGCCATAGACGATGATCGCCGCTACGGAGGCCATGGCAAAGGCGAAGACCGGAACGGTGAAGTCCGGGACAATTGGAAACTGAAAGCCGGAGACAATCGCAAGGGCTGCCCCGAAACCAGCCGCCGCCGAGAAGCCAAGCGTATAGGGGCTTGCTAGCGGGTTGCCGAGGATCGTCTGCATATGGGCACCCGCAAGTCCCAATGCTGCCCCGACCAGCAAAGCCATCAAGGTCATGGGCAAGCGGATTGCATAGACAATTGCATGGGTCGCCCGATCCGCACTCTCGGGAAACAGCAGCGCCAACACCACTTCCCTCACCGAGAGAAAAGCGGGGCCAACCAGAATGTCGGCGGTGACAACAACAAGCAGTATCGCGAGGCTGATAATCAGCCACGCGACCCGGCGTGCCATCAGGCGTTGATAGATCATATCCATGAGCGGAAAAGGGGGCGGCATCACACCGCCCCACTTCGCTTTATCGGAGTTTCGTCATGTAAGCGCCATCCGCGTCAATCGGCAGGTACTCATCGAAGAAACGCGTCAGCGTTGCCTGGGGATCGACGTCTGCAAAAGCATCGGGATAAAGCGTTTTCGCGATGTATTGCAGCATGGCGTAGTCATAGAGCGTCCGCGCTCCACCGTGGTAAAGTCCGTGGACTTCCCCTTGCTTGATGGCATCAATCGTTTCCCAGCCAGCGCGGGAGAGATAAGGCTTCATGCGTGCATGTGTTTTCTCGGGATCGATACCGGGTCCCATGACAACAGCGTTCTCACGACCGACCCATCCGGAGCCTGCGATGAACACCACGTCCGGGCTCTTGGCGATGACATATTCCGGATTGAGCGGTGCCCATTTCCCAACCTGATTGAGGGCAATGTTATCACCGCCCGCAATGCCGATCATCTTGCCCCACATATGGTCGGTATAGGTGTTGCCGTATTCGTTCGGCCCCTTGTTGCCGAGTTCCACATAGACTGTCTTCTTCTCGCCACCTGCCTTTGCAATGCGCTCTTCAATGTCTTTTACGGCAGCCGCATATTCGTCTGCGAGTTTTTGCGCCCGCTCCTGAGCATTGATGATCTTCCCGATCATCAATGTGGATGCGACATGTTTCTCAACGCTTTGCGCGTTATAATCGGCTACGACAACCGGGATACCGGCATCCTCCAGCTTTTTGACGGAGTCGCCGAGAGCAGCATATTGCCATTGCGCGATGATGGCGACATCCGGCCTTGAGGCGATGGCGGTCTCGATACTGAAGGTGCCGGCATCAACCTCACCGACATCTGTGATCTTTTCAATTGACGGTGCGGCTTTGGTGTAAGCCTGCCATTGAAGGTTGCGCCAATCGTGCCAGGCGGCGCGTGAGAGTGCGACGACACGGTCATAAGCATTCGGACCGCCAATTGCGAAGAAATCTTCAAAGTAAAATCCGAGAAGAATCCTCTTGGCATCTGTCGGAACTTCGACTGTACGGCCTACGGTATCTGTTACTTTCGTGGTTCCGGCATGAGCCGATACGGCGAGGAGAAGGCCCATGCCGAGTGCGGCAAGGCCCGTAACTGTTTTACGAAACATTGTTTGGTCCCTTGAGTTTGCAAGAGCGCGACACGCGCTCGTTTTCAATTTTGAAAGGTTGCAAACTCAGGCTGGCGGCGCCCGGCTTCGAACAGGGTTTTCATGATGAAAGGATTTAGGGAGATCAGATGCTGCAGACCAGATTATGGCACCGTTTTCGAAGCAGACCGGCGTGTAACTCGCAGTGGGCGCAGGTAGAAATCCGACTTTGCCAAACGTCTGGCACCACCGGCAATCGGCATGCGTTTCAGCTTCTTCGTGGATCTTGCCGTCGGGCGTTACTTTGACCGTTTTGAACCCGGTCGGGGTACAAATAACGACCTCAATCAGATCGGCTTCTGTGTACCGGGTCGCGCCATCACCTTTCTCGCCGGGTAAGGCGACGCTGACGCTCGCCATAGACAATTGAACGAACAGCCAGACAAAAACTGGAAGCAGCGAGACAATTCGAGATAGGCGCAAAGTGACCCGCACGACGTACAATCCCCCAATGACAAGACTTAGATGACACGGACCAGAACAGACCGTCAATCACCGTACATTTGACTAGTTTCCTCGCACGGCAGACATATTGCCGATCAAGGATCTTGAGTATTTACGCGGCTGATTTTGCTCAAAAAAAGGCGCGAGAGCCGGATGGCCCGATCACGTTCACTTTCGATTGAAACACCAACTTCAAGCCGCCGACCCTTCCGGGGGATTTGGAAGCCGGGGCCTGGTAAACGGCGTCTCGCCAAGACCTTCAGCGATGGCTGCTTTTGTGACGCTCGCCCGCGTCTCTAGTGCCTTTGCCAGATCCTCAAGGGCAGGAAATTGGCTGAGATCGAGCCATTTGGGGCCGGATTTCGGATAAAGCGCCGACCAGCGCAGAAGAGGCCCGGCATAAAGAGCAAGTGCCGACGGCGGTGCAAAGAGTGCGGGCTCGTCTCTAACCGCCTTATCGAGGATGTCGAAGTGCTTGAGGATGCGCTTTGTCATCATTCCATGATGCACCTCAAACGTCTCCGGCGGCACATAGCGATCTGCATAAAAGAGCCGGATCAAATCGGCATGGACCGTGTTTGAAAGATAAAACAGCCAGCGCAGAAACGAGCCGCGCTTTTCATCCTCAATCGAAGGACCAAGACCGGAATCGGGATGGCGGTCGGCGAGCCAGAGAAGACAGGCGCCGGTTTCCGCCAAAACGCCGTCCGGCGTCACGAGACAAGGGATCAACCCGGTCGGATTGAGCGCCAGATAGTCCGGTGCCATTTGCGCTTCGCTCGCGCGGTCGACCAGGATTGTCTCATAGGCCAAGTCCGCTTCTTCAAGCGCAAGGCGCAGGATGAGCGAAGCATTGTCCGGCGCATAATAGAGTTTGAGCCTGTCCATTCTAGCGATCCTGTATTTCGTTCCTGATGTCTATTCGCGAACGGCAATCGTTCCCGCGACACCAACCATTGTGCAGGCCGACGTCCGGTTGAGGACTCTTTGTGCGCGAGGGGCCCTCAGCAAGCGGCCCGCCTTTGAGGCAGCAATCGCATATCCGAACAAGGAGCCCGCCCAAATCAACACAATAAGCACAGACAGTTCGAAATAGGCCGCAATCGTAAGCGTCGTCACATCCATTACCGTCGGCAGCAACGCAATGTAAAATCCGACCGCTTTTGGATTTCCGAGAGGAAGCAGAAGGGCAATTCCGAAGGTGCGCCATCCTTCGCCTTTTTGAGGCGGCGGCGGTAAGGACACCGGCTTTGCGTTCCAGAGCCGATAGGCGAGATAAAGAAGATAGGCGATACCGGCCCATTTGATCACAATGAAGAGCGGACCAAGGGCGGCAGCAAGCGCGATCAATCCGGCAGCAGCGATCGCAAACAGGATCAGGTCCCCCACAACGAGGCCGAAAATGAAGGGAGCCGTCCTTTTGACGCCCATCGTCGCACCCCTTACCGTGACCATGGCAACCGCCGGTCCGGGCGTCAGGGAATCGACCAAATAGATCAGGGCAAAGGCTAGCAGCGATTCTATTGGCAACATCGGTTCAATTCCGTTTTTCGATCAGGCGCCTGCTGAGGCTAAAACGTTTAGGCTGGGTCCGTTTGTCTAAACCCGCCGTCGCATGACGAGTAAGCCCGCAGCAACGATCATCACCATGCCTGTGAGCGACAAAGGAGTCGGCGAAAGCCCGAAGAATGCGATGTCCCACAAGGCCACGAAGACGAGATAGCTATACTCAAACGTTGCAATCATTGCGGGCGGAGCCTTCTGGTAGGACGCCGCAAGCATGATCCCGATCGCAATCGAGAAACCTGCAAGAAGGGCAAGGACAAGCCAGTCGGACAGTCCGACGGACGACCAGGTCCCGAAGATGTACGGGAAGGTTTCAGTCATCGTCTCCGGTGGCTGCACCAGGACTAGACCGATGCTGATCATAAACCCCGCGAGGCACATCGCGGTATTCAAAGAAAGCGCAAGGGCTGCGACCGGGACCGTCTGACACCGGGTCCGGGTGATGATGTGCGCTGTTGCATAAAAAGCCGCTCCAATCACCGGAAGAAGTGCGAAAGGAGAAAAGGCGTCCGTGCCCGGCTGCAAAAGGACGACAACACCGGCAAAGCCCAGAATAACACCGAGCCAGCCCATGCGCCCGACCGCCTCGCCGATCACGAAGGCGGAGAGGAGTGCCACGAAAATCGGCGCAATATAGTTTGCCGCTCCAACGGTGGAGAGCGCCAGAAACGGGATGGCCGAATAAAAGGCAAGGAAGGTTGTCGTCAGGCAGAGTGCGCGCAGCACAGGCCAGACTTTGAATGCTGACGAGAAGACCGACCGCAACTGCCCTTGCACTGCACCGACAGCAAGCAATGCGGGAAGCGCGATCAGGCCGCGAAGCGCGAAAATCTGCCAGAGCGTCAGGTCGCTTGCAAAAAGCTTGAAGACCAGATCCTGAACCGAGATCGTGAAAGCGGTCGCAACGATGAGAGCAATGCCCAATCGAAGGTTCCGGCTGGTTCCGGCATCGCTCATAATGGCTCCGGGATCTTCCGCGTGTCAGGGCTCAGGATTGCGAGTTCGATCACCGGCCCCGCAATTCTGGAAGCACTCTGACAGCCGAAACTGCAGCCGCCTTACCTGAAACCGACATGCGGACGCGCGGCCTTTCCCATGCCTAGGCCGTCGCACGCTCCAATGGCAGGCTCATCATTCTTGCAGCCATTTCATTCAACCCGTCATCGTCGATTGTGCAGGCGGCGTTTTGCGCCATGCCGATATTCGCCGGGTTCTTCATTTCAACGGCAAGGGCCTCAACGGTCACTCCAGCGCATTCCTGCGGAAGCTCCGGCTGAATCCCGCAGGCACGCATGAGCTTCTGGAAAGCGTCCGGTAACGCTTCGGCGTTCGCAGCACCTCCAAGGGCTTCGGCGGCCCTTGCGTAATTGTCTCCGCCTTCCGGGCGTTCGACGAGCCAGGGAAGGCTCACTTCAAGCCCGAGCCCGGTGGCGCGCCCGTGATGGATCCGCGCCAAAGATCCAAGCCCGTGGCTGAGATTATGGCCCATGTGGGTATTGCAATTATGGAGCGCCAAACCGGCGACGGTCGCTGCCCATAAAACGTCACTGCGCACCTCGATATCAGAGCCATCCGCGACAGCTTTCGGCAGCGCCTCTTTCAAAATCCGGAGCGCTTCCAGGCCGAAAAGATGGCCCGCGCGGCTCGTCCTGCGGGAGGTCGAGCCTTCCAATGCATGCGCCACTGCATCAATGCCGGTCCAGGCCGTGATATGGGACGGAACGCTCAACGTCAGTTCCGGGTCGAGGACGGCGCGATCAAACATGAGTTCCTCACCCCAGAACCAGTTCTTCATACCCTCTTTATCGGAGATGATTGCAGTCCGCGTTACTTCCGAGCCCGTGCCCGCCGTAGTCGGGATTGCGATGGCCGGAAGGCCGTTTTCAGGTAGCGGCGTTGCGGCAAGCACATAGGCGCTTGCCGGTTTGTCGCCCGTTGCAATGGCTGCGACGACTTTGGAGGCATCCATGGCAGCCCCGCCACCGAGGCCGATCACCGTTTTACACCCGGTTTCTCGGGCGCGGGTGCAGAGTTCATCGACGAGCGCTTCCTTCGGCTCCCCGGCAATAACTGCCGCCATTTCGCAAGCGATCCCTTTGGCAGAAAGGTTGTTCGCCAACTGATCCGTGACACCGAGCTGCGCAAGCATCGCATCGGCGACGACAAGGACCGGCCCGCCGCCCATAGTCGCAACGATATCCGGCACTTTGGCAAAGCGCCCGGCGCCAAACGTCATTGGTGGCACCCTGCCTGTGTTGAACAATAGCATACGCCCCTCCTCCGAGCTCTTTCAGCCTCAAGCACCGACGGACCGTCTCATC
>JBCDCZ010000251.1:0-6666 GCA_039180865.1 Pseudomonadota bacterium
CCCGGCCTAGGGCTTTCTCCCACGAGCTCACGAATTGTGCCAGGGGTGTAGGGGTAGGCTGGCGGTGAGCTCTTTTGGGCGCTGGGTTGAGGTGCGGGAGAAAGCAAGTTTTAAGAGAAACAGCACTGATGCCGCTCGGCTCAAAAAAGTGAGAATTGTACGCCCGAGACCTCCGGCGGACGGAAGAGGTCGGTTCGAAGCGGGGCCTTGCGACCTCTCATGCCGAGCTTCTTCGTGGCAAGGCGTATGCGCATGGCAATCTGTTCGGCGTATGGACCGCTGCCGCGCATCCTGCGGCCCCACGTCATATCGTAGTCCTTGCCGCCGCGCATGGACCGCAAGACGGAGAGCACATGGCGGTACCGGTCCGGATAATGGGCCATCAGCCATTCGCGGAAGATTTCCGAGACTTCCAGAGGAAGGCGCAACAGCACATAACCGGCATCGCGGGCACCATTCTCGTGTGCTGCCTCGAGGATAGCTTCAAGCTCGCTATCATTGAGTGCCGGTATGATTGGCGCGACCATGACCGTGGTTGGCACGCCCGCATCGGAGAGCGCTTTCAAAGCTTCAAGCCGTTTCTTGGGCGTTGAAGCACGTGGTTCCATGGCGCGTGCAAGCTTCCCATCAAGCGTTGTAATCGAGAGTGCAACACGGGTGAGGTTCTTTCGAGCAAGTTCGCCCAAAAGGTCAATGTCACGGGTGATCAGGGCTGATTTGGTGACAATGCCGACCGGATGCTCGCACTCAAGGAGAACCTCAAGAATCTCACGCGTGATTCGGTAGGTCTTCTCAATCGGCTGATAGGGATCCGTATTCGTGCCGAGCGCAATGGTCCGTGCGCGATATCTAGGATCTGCAAGCTCCTTCTTCAAAAGCGCCGCAGCCTCGGGCTTTGCAAAGAGCCTTGTTTCGAAATCGATCCCCGGAGACAAGCCCATATAGGCGTGGGTCGGTCTTGCAAAACAATAGGAACAGCCGTGCTCACAGCCGCGATAGGCATTAATCGAGCGGTCGAACGAAATATCAGGCGACTGGTTCCTCGTAATGATCGTTTTGGGCCGCTCGATATCAACTTCAGTTTTCGCGACCGGAAGATCCTCGACCTCCCATCCGTCATCAAAAACACTACGGCTTTCTTTTTCGAAACGTCCTGATGGATTTGTCGTGGCACCGCGTCCGCGTGCCTTTTGACCGGGAAGAGCTGTTTGCTTGTATCCCATGGCATCGCGATCGAATTGAACGCCAATGACGTCCTCTTCTGGTATGTCCACTTTCGAAGTGAAAGCCATGCCCCGCTCCCGTTTCAGCTCACAGAACCGATAACAGGAAAAACAGAACAAAACAAGAACAAATTGTTTTAAGAGGTTCGCGCTTAATTACTGCAGTTTCGAGCGTTTCAGATGTTCGTCGAGTCGCGGCATGATTTCAACGAAATTGCAGGGCATGTGGCGGTAATCGAGCTGAAGCTTCAAAATACCGTCCCAGGCATCCTTGCAGGCGCCAGTGGAGCCTGGAAGAGCAAACACAAATGTTGTCTGGATGAGACCGGCGGTCGCGCGGGACTGGATAGTTGATGTTCCAATCTTGTCGAAAGATATCCGGTGGAAGACTTCCGAGAAGCCGTCCATGCGTTTGTCGAAGAGCGGCTCCAGCGCATCGGGCGTCACATCGCGACCGGTAAAGCCCGTCCCGCCGGTTGTGATCACTGCATCGACGGTCTCATCCTCCGCCCAGGCCTGAACTTGAGCGCGAATCGCATCGACGTCGTCTTTAACGATTGCGCGCGCTGACAGTTTGTGACCAGCCGCCTCGATCCGAGCAACGAGCGTATCGCCTGATCGATCATCCTCCAGACCGCGCGTATCCGAAACGGTGAGGACAGCGATCCCAACCGGAATGAAGGGGCGCGTTTCGTCAATGCGGGACATAATCACTCCTCAGCTGCATCGAAGTCAGATCCCTCGCACCGGCGCGGGACGTGTGTCGTCGTTTTGTCATGCGACGCTTCTATGACATAGAAGTTTTTCTACCTTCAAGCTGTCACAAAGTCCTCCTGCACTCTCCCATGTATACGCTTTCCCAACGCCTTGCCGCCGAAGTCCTCGGTACGGCCTTTCTCCTCGCTACCGTTATTGGATCCGGCATCATGGCCGACCAATTGTCGGGCGGTAATGTTGCGATCGCCCTTCTCGGCAACACGATTCCGACGGGAGCGATCCTCTTCGTTCTGATCACTATGCTCGGTCCGGTGTCGGGCGCTCACTTCAATCCGGCGGTCACCTTCGCTTTTCTGATGTTTCGACAGATCAAAGCGGGTGAGGCTGGCCTATACATTGCTGCCCAGATCGTCGGCGGCCTAATCGGGATGCTTGCCGCCCACTTTATGTTTGAGCTTGATCTCTTCCAAGTCTCGGCAAAAGTCCGAACTGGCGCGTCACAATGGGGCGCGGAAGTGATTGCGACATTCGGTTTGGTTGTCACCATTTTCGGAACGATCAGGGCGCGGCCGGAAGCCGTCCCCGCTGCAGTCGGTCTCTACATTACAGCGGCCTATTGGTTCACGGCCTCGACGTCCTTCGCCAATCCGGCAGTGACGATTGCGCGGTCCTTCACCAATACATTTTCCGGTATCGCGCCATCCGATGCACCGGGTTTCATCATCGCCCAATTCGTTGGTGCAGGACTGGCAGTGCTCATTGCGGGCTACTTCAAGTGGAGTTCGCGCGACTAACGGTTCCTGGCTTGATCCACCAATCCGGATGAGCATTTGCGAGGCGGTTAGCCGCGTCCTCGGCTAAAGCGAGCGCTTCAAAAAGCGCGAAGCATGTGGCGCCAGAACCTGACATGCGAACCAAAAGAGCATCTTGCGCATATTCTTCGAGAGCCGTCAGACAGGTTTCGATGATCGGCTCAAGTGCGACTGCCGGAGGTTCAAGGTCATTGCGGCAGAGAGCGAGATAATCGCCAAATGACGATGCGTTTGGAAAGCCGCCTACCGGAAAGTCGGGAAGTGCGCGATTGGACTTCTTCGCAAGCGCCTTGAAGATCGCTGGTGTCGCCACTTGAACCCGCGGATTTGCCAGCAAGATCGCAAGATCGGGAAGGACCGGAAGCGGTGTCAGGTCTTCACCAATGCCCCGCATGCGCACGGGCTCACCTGAGAGACAGACCGGAACGTCCGCGCCCAGGCCTAACACTGCATCATCGCTGGGAAGGGACGCGCCGGTTAGATCCGAGATCGCTGAAAGGGTGGCCGCAGCATCTGCCGATCCGCCGCCGATGCCCGATGAAACCGGCAAATTTTTTTCCAGAGCGATCTGTATCGCATCATCTGGCGTGATAAGCCTGGCCGCCTGAAGCACCAGATTGTCGCCTTCTCCAGAAAGCTGGGCAGCTTCCGGACCGTCCACAGTGATGGAATGATTGCTCGCTCCACTCCCACCGCTTGGAGGTTTTCGGGAGACTGTGATGCGGTCGCCGATATCCACGAATACAACGACACTGTCGAGAAGATGATAGCCATCCTCGCGCTGTCCCGTCACGTGAAGGGCGAGATTGATCTTGGCACGCGCTTTATGGGTGATCGATGAACTCAAGACACTGACCGAAAGTACCAGAAATTCTGTGAACCCAATCGGTTTTCCGCAGCTTTATCCGTCCTGATCGTCTTCGCTTAGTCCATTTTCGATCTTGCGAACAATTTTCTCAAGATCCTTTTCCTCTGGGTCCAGATCCCGCGCATGGCTCCATTGGAAAACGGCTTCCAGCTTGCGACCGACCTGCCAGTAGGCATCACCAAGATGATCATTGAGGATTGGATCGTGCGGTCTTAGTTCGACGGCGCGTTCCAGATGCTCGACGGCCTTCTCAAAACGCTCGAGCTTATAATAGGCCCAGCCGAGGCTATCGATGATGTAAGCATCGTTTGGACGCTGCCGCACGGCCTCGCGAATCATCTCAAGCGCTTCCTCGTACTTCATGTCCCGGTCGATGAGAGAATAACCGAGATAGTTGAGCACTTGCGGGTGGTTCGGTCTGAGCACCAGGGCTTTGCGGAAATCGGCTTCTGCTTCCGGCCAGTTTCCGATCCGCTCATGGGTAATGCCGCGCGAATAAAACAAAGACCAGTTGCGAGCCTCTTCTTCCGGGCTCAAAAGAGAGATTGCGCGGGCATAGATTTCGCCGGCTTCAGCGTAGAGCTCGTGCGACCTTAATATGTTACCGTAAGAGGCGAGTGCGATCAGGTTGTCCGGTTCTTTCTCAAGAAGTGTGTCCATAATCGTGCGCGACTGATCGAGGTTTTCCAGTGAATTCTGAGCGAAAGCCTGGCTGATCAGTGCATTCGTGTAGTGAATGGATGTTTCCGGAATGGCCGCGTAGTGATCAATCGCCTTTTGATAGCGCTTGTCTTGTTCCAGAAGATCACCAAGTGCAAGCCGCGGCAACGCGTTTTCGGGTTGCAAATGGGCCGCAAGATTTAGATAGACGTGCGAAATTTCCTCGCCGCCTTCGCGCCCGATCGCCGTTCCCAAACCGTAGAGCACCTCCATCGCACCCTGCATGGCGTTGGTTACCATCGACTTCGGCTTCATACCGTCTTCTACGGCCTTCATTAATTGCTGAATGGAAGGGCGTGATGAATAGCGTCGTGCGAGAACCTCGACTGCTTCCTTGCCGCTTTCCTCGAGCTCGTTCCGCAGTTGGAAACGAGCCCAGGCTTCCGCCGTGCGCAAAACGTTCGGATCGCGTTCATGGGCGGCTTCGTAGCTCGCACGTGCGATTTCGCCGCGATCGCTCACTTCAGCAATGAGTGCCGTGTGATAGAGCTTGAAAGACTCATACCAGACTGGTCCCGAAAGCTGATCGATGGTCTCAAGCGCCGTATCGACATCGCCATCACCAGCGAGCGTCCACGCTTTGAGTAGGGTACCTGTGAGGCGCGCCAGTGGACCCTGTTCAATTTTCTCAAACTGGTTGACAGCCTTCTTGTAGGATTTTTGCTTCAGCGCAAACACGCCGAGCGCAAGACGAGCGAACCGGTTGTCGTCATCATGGGAGATCACCTGGTCGGAGAGTTCGATCGCCCGTGTGACGTTGCCGTCCGCCAGTTTAAGCATGAAAGTGCGCTCGATCAGGGACAGATTTTCCGGATCGGCCTCAAGAGCTTTATCAAAGTAAAGGGCAGCAGCGGCGAGGTCCCTGGACCGCCCAGCGGTCAAAGCGGCGAGATAGCTTCCGGAAAAAGATAGTGGATAATCACGTTCATCGAGGTCTTGCCGAAGCTCGGTTGTCGCCGTCGCATGGGCTGCCGGTGAGAGTACAAGTGCAAGGCCGACGGCGAGTGCCACTCGCCCGATCAAGTGCCGCTTCATCATTCTGGTTGCCCTTTCAAACGCCCAGCCGAGCGCTTTCGTAAGTCTGTCGCCGCCGATGCGAACGCTTTTCCAGGTTTCAACATGGCGGTTTTTCGTACGGGTTTCAATGAATGCGGGGGCGTGAACCTCGCGGTTTTAGACAAAAAACTATGTCTCTTGTCGAAAAAATGATCGGCGCGTGTAGTTGGCGAGCCGATCATGTCATGTGGGTGATTTCGCGCTCGCAGACTGTCTGCCGATTTAGTGAGCACGATTGATGCAAAAATCGACCGTCTCCAGAAGCGAATCCTTATGGGCGCTGTCAGGCAAAGGTGCGAGTGCATCCCGGGCAATTGCACCGTAGTGCCGCGCCCGGTCGATTGTATCGGCTGTCGCATCAAGGTCGGCCATGAGTTGCATGGCGCGCTCAAGATCGCCGTCTTCAATCTCACCGCGTTCCAGGACCCTGCGCCAGAACTCGCGATTCTCGTCGGTGCCGCGCCGATAGGCGAGGACGACCGGAAGTGTGATTTTACCTTCGCGGAAATCATCGCCGACTTCCTTGCCGAGTGTCTTTGAGTTGCCGCCATAATCGAGCGCATCATCAATGAGCTGGAAGGCAAGGCCGAGATTGGTTCCATAAGAGCGGAACGCGGCGCGCTCCTGCTTGCCCTTACCAGCAATCACCGGGCCGACCTCTGCTGCCGCAGAGAAGAGTGCCGCTGTTTTCGAGCGGATCACGGCAAGATATTCGTCTTCCGTTGTTGCCGTATCTTTTGCTGCTGAGAGCTGGAGCACTTCACCCTCTGCGATAATCGTCGAGGCGGTCGAGAGAATATCGAGGGCCTCCATGGATCCAACTTCCACCATCATCCGGAACGCCTGGCCGAGGAGGTAGTCACCCACAAGGACACTGGCCTGATTGCCCCACAACATCCGCGCTGCCGGTTTGCCACGCCGCATGTCGCTTTCGTCAACGACATCATCGTGAAGCAGTGTCGCCGTATGCATGAATTCCACGCTTGCGGCGAGTTTGATATGGCCGTCGCCCTCATAACCGGACATTTGTGCTGCCGCGATTGTCAGCATTGGACGGAGACGTTTTCCGCCTGATAAAATGAGATGGCGGGCAATTTCCGGGATAAGCTCCACGTGTGAGCCCGCTTTAGACAGGATGAGCTGATTGACGCCCTCCATATCCTCGCTCACGAGTTCCAGAAATGCATCCATTGATGCCTTACCGGTTTCAGCCTCTTCAAAGGGAACGACGACGCCCAAAACCAACTCCTTCAATCAAAAACCGGCACAG
>JBCDCZ010000252.1:0-6665 GCA_039180865.1 Pseudomonadota bacterium
GCCGGACTTGCCAGATTGAGTTATCCCCAATCCCACCAATGATGATGGTGTTCTCGCCGCTCTGGACAAGTTCAAAGCAATTGGCGATAACCAACGCGAACGCTTGGTTTTGAGCACCAGAAGATCCGCTTCAGCTGCCGTCGGGGGGCCAGAAAATGAGTTCGTTAATCCTGCAATTCTTTACATGGTGGAACGGGCAGACGTGGGGAACACGCTACTATACCTGGCGTAACGGTGTTAAAGTTGGGGAAGATTCGCAAGGTAACGTCTATTACCGAAACGCCGACGATACGCGGCGTTGGATTATCTATAACGGACCGGTTGAGGCATCTCGCATTCCTTCAGGTTGGCACGGTTGGATGCACCACAAGGTGAAAGCGGCACCAAGCGAACAGAATTATGCGAAGCGCGAATGGGAACTTCCGCATTTGGCGAATCCGACCGGTACGGCGCATGCACGCCTTCCAGACAGTTCGCTGTTGAAACCGGACCCAAAGGTTGCCCAGGACGCCGATTACGAGGCCTGGAGGCCTTAAAACAAAGGTCGGTACGTTGGAAAAGCCCAAGTGCCGCGTCGACTATCGCAATTGTTGAAAGGACGGGTGACGTGATGTCAACGCCGATTCTGGCTTGCCGAAAGCCAGTCATCAAAGACATCTGGATATGCGCCTGCGCGTTTTTTCTGGCGCTGGCAATCCTGAGCCTCAATTCGACCCAATCAGCAGCAGAGCGTATTCAAAATCCAGTCGCGGTATTTGCCGGACTGGACAAAATCACCGGCAGAATTATTCGATTTGATGTTCGAATCGATGAGACCGTCCAATTCGGAGCGCTCCAGGTCACGCCGAAGGCTTGCTATACGCGTCCATCGACCGAAACGCCTCAGACGACCGGCTTTGTCAGAGTCAACGAAGTGACACTGGACCGGGAGGTGGAACCTTTGTTCAGCGGCTGGATGTTCGCAGCAAGCCCAGGTCTCCACGCTGTCGAGCATGCCGTTTATGACGTCTGGCTTGCCGATTGTAAAAGCGAAGAAGAATTCTCTTTAACCCCCGTCACGACATCGAATGACGAACTTGGGGGACGGGGATTTGTCGATACGGACGACGTGGATGGTGCAAGCGCCGGACCTCCGGCACCTAAGCCCAATCCGCTGCGCGGATGATTCGCAGAAAATACTCGCTTTGGCATTCCTGGCGGGAGCTGGTTAGCGAACCGCAGTGTATTCGTTGATGACGTCAATTGCCGTTTCGCCGTCGATTTCCTTGGGCAACCTGAAGAAATTCGCGTTTCGCTGCAGCGCATCTTCCAGCATCAGGTGATATCGGGCGCGTGGAACATCGATTGTACCGAACCGCGTGAGGTGCTCGGTCGTAAATTGCGTATCAAGAAGCGTAAAGCGCCCGGCGATCAGACGCGCTACCAAATGCACAAGAGCAATCTTCGATGTGTCGGTCGCCCGTGAGAACATGCTCTCACCGAAAAACGCTGCACCGAGTTGGACACCGTAAAGACCACCGACAAGTGCCTTACTCTGATCGTAAACTTCAACGGTGAAGCAGCGGTTCATGTAGAAGAGATCGGTATAGAGATCGCGGATCTGCTGATTGATCCAAGTCGCATTGCGGCCTGGTTTAAGCTCCGCGCAGCCGCTGATGACACCGCGAATATCTTCATTGATGGTGACACGGTACTTGTTCTGGCGGACTGTCTTTGCAAGAGACCGCGGAACGTGGAACCGTTCAAGCGGCAGCACGCCGCGTTCCTCCGGTTCGATCCAGAAAATACTTGGATCATCGGCATTTTCAGCCATCGGGAAGATCCCACAAGCATACGCCTTCAACAGCACTTGCGGTGTGATCTTAAAATTTGCCCCACTCGTCACACCTATACTCCTCCAACCAGACACGACGAAGAAGTCAAACGCCAAAGGGCGCGACTGCCAAACTCACCGTTGTTGAAGATAGCGTTCGAGCCAATGGATGTTGTAATCACCATCCAGAATGTCACGCTCCTCCAGGAGATCATGGAAAAGCGGGATCGTCGTCTCAACACCATCGACGACATACTCATCAAGGGCCCTTCGCAGCCGCATGAGGCACTCGACGCGGTTCTTGCCGTGAACGATGAGTTTGCCGATCAGACTGTCATAATAGGGCGGAATTGTATAGCCTTGATAGACGCCGGAATCGACCCGAACGCCGAGCCCGCCGGGAGGATGATATTGCGTTATTTTTCCAGGTGACGGCACAAAAGTCTTCGGGTGTTCCGCGTTGATGCGGCATTCAATCGCATGGCCTGAGAATTTAACATCCGATTGTGAGACGGAAAGCGGCCCTCCCGATGCAACACGAATCTGTTCGTTGACAAGGTCGATACCGGTCACGGCTTCCGTTACCGGGTGTTCGACCTGAAGGCGCGTATTCATCTCAATGAAGAAGAACTCGCCGTTCTCATACAGGAACTCGACGGTGCCGGCACCTGCATAACCAAGATCTGATACCGCCTTGGAGCAAATGTCACCGATCTTGGCGCGCTCAGCATCCGTCAGAACCGGAGACAATGCCTCTTCGAAGACTTTCTGATGCCGTCTTTGCAACGAGCAATCGCGTTCACCGAGATGAACTGCACCACCTTTTCCATCACCGAAGATCTGGATTTCGATGTGGCGTGGCTGACCGAGATATTTCTCAAGATAGACCTGATCGTCACCGAAGGCGGCCTTCGCTTCGCTTTTTGCTGTCGCAACAGCCTGAATGAGGTCAGCTTCGGAATAGGCAACCTTCATTCCGCGACCACCACCACCTGATGCCGCTTTGACAAGAACGGGATAGCCGATCTCTGCTGCAATAGTCTTGGCATCTTCGGGTGTGTCCACAGAGCCGGCAGATCCGGGAACGACAGGAATACCAAGCTTTTCCGCCGTTTGTTTCGCCGTAATCTTGTCGCCCATAATCGATATATGCTTCGCCGACGGGCCCACAAATGTGATGTTATGGGCCTCTAGAATTTCGGCAAACCGGGCATTTTCAGACAGAAATCCGTATCCGGGATGCACGGCTTCCGCACCCGTGATTTCACAGGCAGCAAGAATTTCCGGGATCTTCAGGTAAGAATCGGTGGCGCGCGGCGGCCCGATACACACAGCTTCATCGGCAAGCCGCACATGCATTGCATTGGCGTCGGCTGTCGAATGGGCAGCAACCGTCTTGATCCCAAGCTCCTTGCAAGCCCTCAGGATACGAAGCGCGATTTCGCCGCGATTGGCGATCAGAAGTTTTTCAAACATGACGTCTTAGTCGATTACAAGAAGGGGTTCGCCATATTCGACAGGCTGCGCATTATCGACGAGGATCTGTTTGATGATCCCGTCCTTATCCGCCGCTATCTGGTTCATGGTCTTCATGGCTTCGATGATCAGAACGGTCTGACCCTGATTGACGAAATCACCCACTGATACGAAGTTTGGCGCGCCGGGTTCAGGGGCAAGATAGGCTGTTCCAACCATTGGTGAGGTCAACGGCGGAAGATCGCCCGTTCCGCTGGCAGCAGCTGGCGCCGTGGCCGGTTCAGCAACAGCAGTGACTGCCGGAGCAGGTGCAGGCGATGGAGCTGGAGCGGGGGCGGCCATCGGCACTGAAACCGTCGCTGTCTCGCGAGACACCCGCACACGGACCTTCTCGTCTTCGATTTCAATTTCACTGAGATCGCGTTCGACAATCAGGTCGGCCAGTTTTTGAAGATACACAAGATCGATCGGATCGGATTTGGACATAGTGCTTCGGTTCACGCTCCTGGTTGGTTTCCGGGCGGTTGGTAAATTATGCGCCTGCTAACTGGCGACTTATGGCATTCAGCGCAAGTATATATCCATCTGTTCCAAAGCCCACAATGCTCCCGTGCGCGACCGGCGCCACATAGGAGTGGTGCCGGAAAGGTTCACGGGCATGGATATTGGAAATATGGACCTCGACAACCTTGCAATGTGAGCCTGAGATCGCATCGTGAAGGGCGACAGATGTGTGCGTATAGGCGCCGGCATTCAGAACGACCCATTGGTTCTTCGCGCCAGCGTCCTGGATCCGGCTGACAAGGTCACCTTCATCGTTTGTCTGGTAGGCCTCAATCGATAAACCAAGGCGTTCGGCCTCGGCTTGGCACTCAGCCACAACGTCATCCAGGGTCTTCGCACCGTAAACACCAGGTTCACGGCTTCCGAGAAGATTGAGATTGGGGCCGTTCAGGATAAGAATCTGAGACATAAGACGTGCTGTTTGAGGGCGTAACGCACGCTTTATAGGTATCCCGTTCAGAAAGGGGAAGATATTTCCGTTTGCGCGTGTCGGACAGGTCCCATTACGAACAGATTGTTTGCCCGCATTGCCGCATTGATTCGATTTTTTCTTTCAAAACATCGAAGCCAACGGCACCCGGCAGGATCTCTTCGCCAATAATGAATGTCGGGGTTCCGGTCAGCCCTAAAGCGTTCGCAAGGCCGTAGACTTCGCCGATTGCGCTTTCAACCAGGGGACTGTCCATGATCGTACGCAATTCCGCTTCATCGAAGCCTTCTCGTTTGGCAAGAACCATAGCGCTTTCTTCATCAAGCGTTGCTCGCGCTGAAAGGAAGCTTCGATGAAGATCGAGATACCGTTTTTCGTCCACTTTGGCGGCTGCAATAGCGACCCGCGCCGCGCCGACGGATCCTTCACCAAGCACAGGAAATTCTTTTAACACGATCTTCAGATTGGGATCGTTTTCAACGAGACGCTCAACATCAGGCCACGCCCTGCGACAAAACCCGCAATTATAATCGAAGAACTCAATCATCGTGACATCGCCATCGGGATTGCCCATGACGACCTGATGTTCTCCGTCCACGAGTACGTTACGCTGATCTTGAAGCGCCAAACGGCGTTGCTCGACAGCAGCCTGTTGTTGTTTGCGTTCGAAAGCTTCGAGCGCCTCCACAATGACTTCGGGGTTTTCAAGGAGATAATCGCGAACGATCTCTTCGATATCAGAACGCTCGAGCGCGCCCTCCGCGTACGCCGCATTGTGCGGAACCGCCAGAAGAAACAAGGCTGCGAAGAGTCCAGTAAAACCGGCCCGAAGCGGACGCCTCACGTAAAAGGCGGCAAAATACTGTTTTATCATCGTTTTGCTTCCTCCGAGGCTGGCAGAACGGACACTGCGCTCTCAAGCTTTAGAGCTTGGGGCGGCGATAGGCAATGATGTCGTCGGCCTGAAGCCATCCGCGCGACCCGGTCGGCAAACGTTTCTTCGCCCGCGCCGCATAGGTTTTCGCGCCCTTGATATCACCGAAGAAGAACAGACCATTAGCAGTGGCAAGTTCAGCATCTCCGATCCTGCCTTCGCGCGCATAGGCGATCGCCAACTGGCGATGAGCGTTGCCGATGCTCTGATCGAGCGCGACGGCTTCCCGCAACACCTTGATCGCTTCTTGGGTGTGTTTCGGATCCTCGGTTGCAACGAGCGCGTGACCGAGCATGGCTTTCATCAAAGGTGCTCTTGGTGAAAGAGAAATTGCTTTTCTCAGTGGCGCTATGGCCCTAGCAGGCTGTGCGCTCTCCAGATAAGCTTGCCCCTTCAATTCCCAGAAATAGGGATAACGCGGACTGCGCTCGATAAGTTTATCGATTGCCCTTTGTGCCCGTTTAACATTGCCATGGCGATAGCCGACGATCGCCCGCGCGTAATCGGCTTCAAGGGATTTGTCCTTCTTCGGATAGCGCCGACCCACGGTCGTTGGGTGTTCCGTGAAGGCCGCGATCTTCGCCTGCATCAGGCGATGCCGTTTGACGAGATCTGGAGGGTCTTTGCGATTGAAATGTGGACTTTGCTGGGCTTTTTCACGAACAGCCCGAACGCGTTCCCGAGGCAGAGGGTGCGACAGGAGATAGGGATCGATAAAACGCCCGGAAAGCGGGATTTGGCGTTGCAGACGCTCGAAAGTGCTGATGATGCCCTGGGCTGACTGTCCCGTCTTTTCAAGAAGAATTAGGGCGGCTCTATCTGCCGCCGCCTCTTCAGTTCGCTGATGGGCAAGAATAGTCCTTTGAGCGAGCGATTGCCCACCCTGTAGAGCGCCAAAGCCCCCTTGAACGGCAGCGCCACTGCCGGAGGCGGCACCGGCCACGACGGCGGCGCCAGCGAGAAGCTGCGAAAAGATCCCAATCGCGCGGGCACCGGCTGCTGCCTGACGGATACGGGCCAGGTGCCCACCTTGAATGTGGCCCGCCTCGTGCGCGATCACGCCGATGACTTCGTTCGGTGTTTCAGCTTGCTGCAACGTACCAAGATTCATGAACATCCGCCGACCATCGGCGACGAATGCATTGAAGTCTTTCGAGTTCACAAGGTGAATATTGACGAATCCGGTCTGAAACCCGGCAGCCTTAAATATCTCTGCTGAGTAATCCCGCATCAGTGCTTCGATTTCCGAATCGCGAACAAGCGGAATCCCGCCACGCTGCGCATTGGCGCTCGAAACGATTGATGTTGCTGCGATGACACCCGCAAAGCATAGGCTCAAGGTTTTTTTAGCCAAGGGCTTGAACGGCATAGAGCTTTTACCTCGTTTAATCAGGAAATCCGTGCTTCGCCACAAGGGCGTATGCGCCGCTTTCTGAGCGCGCCTGAGC
>JBCDCZ010000253.1:0-6665 GCA_039180865.1 Pseudomonadota bacterium
TCGCCTCCCGTCTTGCAATCGATCCTGATCATCCTGGTGAGCAAGCCTACCTTGAAAGGCTTGCAACACTACTCGCGCTCCCGCCGGAGTTCGTCGCCCATCTTGAGAGCCAAATCGAGGCAAGTCCGGCCCCTGCAGTTTGAGACGAAACATGTATCTCGCCAGGTCTCTTGCTTTAATTTCGGCAGTAGCGATTTTTGCTACCCTCAGCCTTTCCGAAGGCCTGGCGAGAAACGCGTGTTTTGAACGCACCTATGATGCCCAGCACCTGGCGGGTCATCCTGGCCAGTCGGTTCGCACAATGCGTCTAACCATCGGCCCGCCCGCCTTCGACATCGATGAGGCGGGTGGAGATTTATCCATTACACTTCGCAATGGTCAGCGCTTTGACGCCAGCATTGCTTGCAGACGCCCGACTGGAAACACGCAAGCCTGCGGGATTGAATGCGATGGCGGGCGCTTCTCACTCACCTATCGCTCATCGGACCAATCGGTCCTGCTGCGGACCGGTACACCTGAGCTCTTCTTCGCCTCCTATGGGAGCGTCGCATTCGAGTTAAAACGCGACCCGGAACATCGCACATTTCGGCTTTTCAGATGTGACTGAGGCTCATAAGACAGCGCGCCGAACCCAGTCGGCGCGCGCTTCGTCACATTCTAGACAATTCCGAGAATTGCGAAGGCAATCGCAACCTGACACGCCCATCCGCCCGCGAAGGTGAGCGTACGTACGACGGGAATTGCGAACATGTAGCAGATGTAGTGGGCCAGCCGCAGGAAAAAATAGGCCATGGCCGCGAACTCGGTAACACCCGATGAAACGCCTGCCACGTTCGCCGCCACAACGAGCGTTGCGAAGACAACGAGATTTTCAACTGCATTTTTATGGGCCGCGAGAGCACGCTCCGCCCATGGCGAGTGCGGCTTAACTTCACCCGTCGGATAGCCCATGGCGTCGGCAAGACCGCGCACTGCAATCCGATTCAAAATGTAGGGCACCCATAAAAGGGCCGTCATCAATGCGGTCAGTGTCAGCCAGTAAAGTTCAGTGGTCATGGTCGTTTACCTCTAGATTTCTAGCGCGGGCCCGTGCTCCGAACTGGCCATCCACCAGCCAGTGAAGCTCAAAAATTCTGGAACAATTGTTCAAGAATAACTATTGGTATTGAATCTTGACCATTTGGTCAAGATTTTTATGCTTCACTTTGAAAAGAACCCGAAAAGGAACGGCGACATGGCACGGCTTAGGGAATTTGATGAAGCCAAGGCAATCACTGCTGTCCAAAATGTCTTTTGGGAAAAAGGCTATGAAGGAACGTCCTATGCCGACCTGACCACGGCAACGGGCCTAGGCAAAGGCAGTCTCTACGCGGCATTTGGGAACAAACGCGCCCTCTATATCAAGGCACTCAGCGTCTATATCGAACAGGAGGTGAGCCTCGCAGAACTGTTGTTCGCAGGCATTGGTCCGGCAAACGGTTTGAGCACCAGCGAGCGTGTTCAACACTTTCTCGGGCTTGCTATTGAGGCAATTGAAAAACGCGATGACCGGCGCGGGTGTTTTCTTTGTAATGCATCCGTGGAACTGGCGCCGCATGACGGCGAAATCGAAGACCTTGTCACAGCCGCCCATGACCGGCTGACGAAAGGTCTAACGGCGCTTTTTGACGAAAACGGTGATGAAAAGAGCCGCGTTAAAGCCGACCGGCTCCTTGCCGTCTATCTTGGAATGCGTGTTCTGGCGAAAGCTGGATCATCAATTGCGACCCTGAGCGCGATCCGCGAGATCGAACTGGAACACTCATTTCTTTGATCTCGATAGATGATTTAAGGCTTCAGGTATCCCGCTTGGGATCACGTTTGTAGCGGATCGTCTCAAAGCGCAACGAAAGTGAATCGAAGAGCAGCAGCCGCCCGACCATTCCTTCGCCAGCCCCCGTAATCTCCTTGACGATCTCCAGCGCCTGCAACGTCCCCATAACGCCGGTCAGAACACCAAGCACGCCAGCTTGAGCACAGGTTGGAACACTCCCCTCCTCCGGCTCCGTCGGATAGAGGCATCGGTAGCTTGGATTGAGCCCGCCTTCTGAATTTCCGGCAAACGGTTTCAGGGTTGTCAGCGTTCCGTCAAACCGACCGACCGCTGCGGAGACAAGTACCTTTTCCATGCGTTCGCAGCTATCGGCGACCGCATAGCGTGTTCTGAAGTTATCGGATCCGTCAGCGACGATATCGTAGCCAGCAATCAGGTCATCAGCATTGTCTTCCGTTAGTCTAACATCGTGGATTTCCACACTGACATTCGGGTTTATGCGGGACAGAGCATGTTTGGCACTTTCGGTTTTTTTGATCCCGACATTCTCCGTGTCGTGGATGATCTGTCGCTGCAGATTGGAGAGGCTCACAGTATCATCGTCGGCAATTCCGAGAGTGCCGACACCTGCCGCCGCCAGATATTGCAGAACCGGAGCACCGAGACCGCCCGCCCCGATCACGAGGACCCGTGCGGCTTTCAGTTTCTGCTGCCCGGCACCCCCGATTTCAGGAAGGACGATATGGCGGGCATAGCGCTCGATTTCTTCCGTGCCCAGCATTTTTCAAACACCCGTTGAACCGAAACCACCAGCGCCACGTTCGCTGCTTGAGAGCTCAGACCTGATCTCAAAACGCGCCTGAATAACCGGAGCGAAGACCATTTGAGCGATCCGCATCCCGCGCTCAATCACAAAAGTGTCTTGTCCGTGATTGATGAGAATGATCTTTACCTCACCTCGATAATCGGCGTCGATCGTCCCGGGCGAGTTGAGCCCCGTCAGTCCGTGCTTTACGGCAAGGCCGGAGCGTGGCCTGACCTGAGCTTCAAATCCCGCGGGTATTTCGAAGGCCAATCCCGTCGGAACCAGTGCACGGGCCCCTGGCGATAACTCGAGAGGTGCATCGGCTGGAACGGCCGCCCTGAGGTCAACACCTGCGGCACCTGCCGTTTCATAGGCCGGCAGCTCCAATCCTTCAAAATGCGGCAAACAAAGAATCCCGACATCCAGCGTCATTGTGCTCAATCCAAATGATCAGCGATGAAAGAGACAAGTTTTTCGGCCACATTGGCCTTCGGCATCTTCTCCCATGTCTCGATGCTCGCCTGCCCGTTGTCGACACGAACGATATGAACGGTGTTTTCGTCACCCCCCATGACACCTGCCTCTGGTGATACGTCATTCGCGACGATCCAATCCGCGCCCTTTCGTTTCAATTTAGCGCGGGCGTATTCGAGGACTTTTGTGGTTTCCGCTGCAAAGCCGATGACCAGTCCGGGCCGTTCATCGGAGTGAGCGAGCCAATTGAGAATGTCAGGGTTCTCAGTAAAGGTGAGTGTTGGCGGCTTACCGGAGCCATCCTTCTTAATCTTTTCAGACGCCTCCGCATCAACCCGCCAATCCGCGACTGCGGCTGCCATTATCGCGATATCGGCCGGAAGGGCCGCTTCAACCGCATCCTTCATCTGCTGTGCGGTTTCCACCTTGACCCGATGGACGCCGTGTGGTGCCGCAAGCTCGACTGGACCCGACACAAGGGTGACATCGGCGCCTGCTTCGGCTGCACTCCGCGCGATCGCATAGCCCTGTTTGCCGGAAGACCGGTTAGCAATGTAGCGCACGGGATCAATCGGCTCATGGGTCGGTCCGGCGGTGACGAGAACGCGTTTGCCGGAAAGCCGGCCTTTGCGTTCGAGCTTTGCGTCAATGGCGGCGACGATTTCGAGCGGCTCACTCAGACGGCCACGGCCTGCTTCATTGCGTTCGGCCATTTCACCGATTTCCGGTCCGATGACGGAAACCCCATCTTCAGCAAGCCGGGCGATATTGCGTTTAGTCGCCGGATGGTTCCACATGAAGGGGTTCATGGCAGGCGCAGCAACGATCGGTTTGTTGCTTGCAAGAACAACCGCGCTCGCAAGATCGTTCGCGAGACCGTTCGCCATTTTTGCGAGAAAGTCTGCACTGGCTGGTGCGACCACAATGAGATCTGCCTCGCGGGAAAGCCGGATATGGCCGATCTCTTCCTCTTGAGTCAGGTCAAAAAGATCATCAGCGACCGGGTTTTCCGATAACGTCTGGACGGAAAGCGGCGTCACGAACTCCTTCGCCGATTGCGTCATGACGCAACGCACATCCGCACCGCGCTCTCTGAGGCGTCGGATCACTTCAAGCACCTTATAAGCAGCGATGCCGCCGGTGATGATAACAAGAATGCGCTTGTCGCTTAACATTCCGACTTATTACCCCCACCATATGGCTGCGGCAAGCAGGGCAACGGATATGGCGACGCCCCAAAGTGCGATTGCAGTCGCTCCTGCTCGTGGCCGAGCCCCTGCCCCCATCGCTCCGATCGTCCGCTCATCAAGGCGTAATCCCTGTTCGCTCATCAGAGTCAATTCACGTGATAACTTCTCAGCCCGTTCCGCAAGATCGGGCAGTTCACCAACCAGCCTTCCAAGCGTGGACAATCCGTGCGCTGCACGGCGCAAATGAGCTGCAGGTCCGATATGGTGGGCAACCCAATCCCGCAACACGGGTTCCGACGCTCGCCACATATTAAAGTCGGGATCGAGCGATCGGGCCACACCCTCTGCGACAACCATGGTGCGCTGAAGAAAGATCAGTTGCGGCTGAAGCGGCATATCAAAGAGGTCGGTCACGTCCAGAAGCTGCTGGAGGAGACGAGCCATGGAAATGTCTTCGGCAGCAGCCCCATGGATCGGTTCGCCGATACCACGCAAGGCTTGCGCAAAGTCCGCAACCTTATGGCGCGCGGGAACATATCCGGCTTCGAAATGAACCTCGGCAATGCGCTGGTAGTCGCGATTGATGAAACCCCATAGGATCTCGGCGAGGAAACGGCTTTCCGCCTCATTGATGCGGCCCATGATGCCGCCATCAATCGCGACAAGAGTGCCATCGGCTTCGACAAACAGATTTCCCTGGTGCATATCAGCGTGGAAGTAACCGTCACGCACGGCCTGAACGAGAAAACTTGCAATCACGCGCTGGGCGAGCTCTTTCAAGTCATGGCCGGCCGCGATCAGTTTCTCATGTTCTGATAGTTTGAGCCCGTCAATCCACTCCGTGACGAGCACATCGCGAGACATATACCGCCAGAAGATTTCCGGGGTCCGATATCGCGGCTCGTCTTTCATGTTCTCGTTGAGCTCGGACAGCGCTGCTGCCTCAAGACGCAAATCGAGTTCAAGCTCCGCGGATCTGGCGTGCGTGTCGATCGCTGCGACGGGGCGCAAGCGCCGCATGAACGGCACAAGCCATTCCAACCATCGGGCAGCTAGTAAAAAAGCATCGAGGTCGTTCTTGAAACGTTGCCTTATCTTTGGTCGCAGAACCTTAACAGCAACCCAGCGATCCTCTCCATTCTCATCGAAGATCCGCGCTTTGTGCACCTGGGCAATCGATGCTGCAGCGATCGGTTCGGTAAAATCATGAAAAAGCACGTCACACGGAGCGCCGAAGGCATCGGCGATCTGCTTCTCGGCGATCTCGGTCGGAAAAGGAGGCAGATCGTCCTGGAGTAGCCTCAGGCTTGCGGCGATGTTCTTGCCGACAATATCAGGGCGCGTTGCAAGAAACTGTCCCACTTTAATATAGGTCGGTCCAAGGCGAGTAAGCGCTCCGGTCAGGCGATCGGCATTGTCTGATGTTTTGACAGAGCGCTTTTCAACAAGACGCAAAGTGCCGACAACCGCCCGCAAAGGTGCCGGCATCCCTTCATCCGGGAGGACACGGGTCACGCCTTCGCGGATGAGCACATAGCCTGCGCGCACCAGGCGAAAAAACGACATCAATGCCATGGCGGGGCCTTAGATCTTCCAACCGATATGCAAAACAACCGCGCCACCGGAATACGAACGGAAGCTGACTTCGCTGAAACCTGCCCGTTCGATCATAGCTTTGAAACGTTCAGGCTTTGGAAACTTGCGGATCGACTCAACGAGGTAGCGATAGGAATCCTGGTCTCCTGTCACGAGCTGGCCGATAACGGGAATGACATTGAAGGAATAAGCATCGTAGATCTTATCAAACCCCGGCACATCCGCGCTTGAGAACTCCAGGCAAAGGAACCTGCCACCGCGGCGCAGGACCCGATACGCTTCACTCAGCGCAGCATCGATCCGTGGCACATTCCGGATTCCGAAGGCAATCGTATAGGTATCAAAGGATGAAGATTCGAACGGCAATTCTTCAGCGTTACCTTCGACGAAGTTGATATCGGAGAAGCCGCGTTTTTCAGCACGTTCACGGCCAACAGCCAGCATTGACGCATTGATGTCGAGCACCGTTGACCGGACCGTTCCCTTCGCGCGCTCGCGTACGCGAAAGGCGATATCCCCAGTGCCACCTGCAACATCGAGATGGTCGAGCGTAGCACCTTGTCGGGGTAATCCAGCAACACTGACCATGGCATCCTTCCACAACCGGTGAATGCCAGCCGACATCAGGTCGTTCATGATGTCATAGCGACGCGCCACGGAATGGAATACGTCGTCTACCAGGTCCTGTTTTTCGTCCACATCGACCGTGCGGTATCCGAAAGAAGCTGTGCCCTCTTTCGAAGCGCCTTTCGTTGCATCTGCCATTTTACGTTCCACCTTGTGACAA
>JBCDCZ010000254.1:0-6612 GCA_039180865.1 Pseudomonadota bacterium
ATTATTATTAAAAAATATTTATAATAACTAAAAATTTTCGGTTCTTTTATCAAACAGGTTATTGGTAATAATAATGTAAATGCTGAATTGAAGGCAGAGCATTTTGCAAAAAATTTTCTGGCAGATAATTATACAACAATGGTTTTTTCTAAAATAGTCATTGGATTTGCATTTATTTATATTTTGTTTGGTGTTATTTCAGGATTATACAATCCACCACTGCATATATATAGCGCATCAGCTGCGGGTATTTTTGCAATATTAATGATGAACAGACGAGGGAAAAAAATGAAAGATATTCAAAGTATAGACAAATATAATTATTCAGAAAAAGTTGATTAATTGTTTTCTATGTGAGGTGGTTTTTTCAACGCCTCTGTTAACATCAGAATTCGTCACTATCAGGCCTCGATCGTAAACCGCACTTACAGAAAGGCTGCGAGCAGCGTCCTGCCTTTCAATATCACACGGCGCAACATCTCTCAGTACACAACCGCTCCGCAAATCCCACACCGTTTTACATGCGCGTGACTCACCGTATTATGGCGATATTGACGATACAGCCAGAATTGCGCCTTCGGAAACGAGGGCGTTTTTTTCAATAGGCGGTTTGTAACCGCTCGAGCCTATGATCAATGCTGCAGGAAGGACGGTGAATCGCCCTGGCTCAGGACTACATACTTATGAGTATTTGAGGAGCTATCGGCATTGGAAACCATATTCGAAATTGCGATTTTTTCAGGCTTCGTCGTCGTCGCCTTCATCGGCGTCTGGTGGTGGCATTCCAAACAGAAAAACCCGCATGATCCGAGTAAGCTGCCCAAGGAAATGGAATACTGGGAACCGGATGCGGACCCAGACAAAGTCAAAAAAGCACAAGATGTTGGAAGTGACCCGAACAATAACGATTGGCATTGATCCACACCGTTTGACGTGCGGGTGACTCACCGTATTATGCCCATATTGACGATACAGTCAGAATTGCGCCTTCGGAAACGGGGGCGCTTTTTTCGTTAGGTGGTTTGTAACCGCTCGAGACTACGATCAATGCTGCAGGAAGGACGGTGAATCGTCCTGGTTCAGGACTACATACTTATGAGTATTTGAAGAGCTATCGACATTGGAAACGATATTCGAAATTGCGATTTTTTCAGGCTTCGTCGTCGTCGCATTCATCGGCGTCTGGTGGTGGCATTCCAAACAGAAAAACCCGCATGATCCGAGTAAGCTGCCCAAGGAAATGAAATACTGGGAACCTGATGCGGACCCAGACAAAGTCAAAAAAGCACAAGATGTTGGAAGTGACCCGAACAATAACGATTGGCATTGATCCACACCGTTTGACTTGCGGGTGACTCATCGTATTATGCAGATATTGACGATACAGTCAGAAGTGCGCCTTCGGAAACTGGGGCGCTTTTTTGTTGGGCGTTTCCAAAAGCTTCCGCGCGACTAAGAGCAGCGCGCGGACGAGCGACGCGGCGCTGCCGTCCCCAAAAAGCTCGATTTACTTCACACTCCATTAGCTCCCTCAGAGAAAGGCCGACCCATGCCGAAGACCGGCCGTCCGTCGGCCTATGAGCCCACATTCTGCGAGCGGGTGATCGCGCTCGGCAAGGAAGGGATGAGCCCAGCGGAGATTGCAAGCGACCTCGGTGTTGCGCGCTCCACCATGCTCGGTTGGGCCGCAAAGCATGATGCTTTCGCCGATGCTCTCGATCAGGCGCACAATGAGGCTCAAGCCTGGTGGGAGCGCAAGGGCCGCGAAGGGCTCGACGCAACCCGCTTTCAGGCGACCTTATGGAAGAAGATCATGGAAGCGCGGTTTCGCGAGGATTACACCGAAAAGCGGGAAGTCGCGGTTACCGGCACCGTCGCCATCAACCTGATCGATCATTTTGACGGTACAGATCCCGAATGACTGGCAGCCGCGGGGCTACCAGCGGCGGCTTTATAATTCCTTCGGTCACGGCAAGCGCTATCAGCGTGGGTCCGTCATCTGGCACCGGCGGGCGGGGAAGGGCTCTACCGTCTTCAATCTGACGGCGCGCGACATGTTCAAGCGCACCGGCACTTATTGGCATCTCTTTCCGGAACAGGCGCAGGCGCGCCGGGCGATCTGGAACGGGATCGACAAGACGGGCCGTCGGATCATTGACCAGTTTCTGCCGCCCTCCGTGCGCCGCCGGATTTCAAGCCAGGAAATGCTGATTGAGACCGTGACGGGCTCGGTCTGGCAGATGGCGGGATCCGATAATTACGACTCGCTTGTGGGCTCCAACCCGGTCGGAGTCGTCTTCGATGAATGGCCGCTCGCCGATCCGCAGGCGCTTGAATATATCCGCCCGATCCTGCGCGAAAACGATGGCTGGATGCTTTTTATCGGCACGCCGCGCGGGCGGAACCACGCCTACAGGACCCATGTGATGGCCCAGAAGAACGACGACTGGTTCGACGAAATTCTGACCTATCGCGACACCGGCGTTTTGACGGAAGAAGATATTCAGGCGGAACGCGCGGAAGGCATGTCGGAGTCAAAGATCGAGCAGGAATTCCTCTGTTCCTTTGAGGCGGAAGCCGACGAGCAATTCATCCCGACCGAATTGGTCGCCCGCGCGCAGATCCAGGATGCGTTTTCAACGAGTGCCGATCCGATGGTGATCGGTGTCGATGTGGCCCGTTTCGGTGACGACAAGACGGTGATTTATCCGCGCCGGGGCCGCGATGCGCGAACGATGCCGTTCGAAGTCTATTCCGCGCTCGACACAATGCAGGTCGCAGCCCGCGTGGCAGAAGCGATCAACCGCTACAGCGCCGATCAGGTGTTCATCGATGAAGGCGCTATGGGGGCAGGGGTCGTGGACCGGCTTTATCAGCTCGGCTTTACCGAGGTGCTTGGCGTCAATTTCGGGGCGGTATCAGACCGCGCGATCAATGAAAAGGGCGCTTTAGCCTCCAACAAACGCTCGGAAATGTGGGCGATCTTACGCGAATGGCTGAAAGGACCAGCTGCACTTCCCGATGACGACCGTCTGGCTTTTGAGCTTCTGGCTCCAAACTATTCGTACGATGCCAACAACGCCGTCGTCCTCGAGAAAAAAGCGGACATGAAGAAACGCGGCGTGGCGAGCCCGGATATCGCCGACGCGCTGGCGCTCACCTTTGCCTATCCGGTGGTGGCGCATGCCATCCGGGACGCTGAAGACGAGCGTGAAGACGAGAATTACGATCCAATATGGGAAACAAGCTGATGTGCTTTTTTGGTGGTGGAAGTAAGGCTGAAAAGCCGAAACAATTTCAGACGGCGCAGGAACCTTTACGCCGCGAAAGTTCGGGAAAGCCGAACAAGCGCGGGCGGCGCGGAACGGCGCTGACGGCGGGCTCGGCAATCCAGTCCGATAGTACGTCCGGCAAAAAAACGGCGCTCGGCACCTGATGCGCGCAGAGGACAAGATCCGCGCGCTCAATGTGCGGCAGCAAAGCACGGATCGCCAATATCAGGATGTCCGCCCGATCTTTCAGGAAATCCGCGATGCGATGCTCCCGACGCGCGGGCGGTTTTCCGTCGGTGAAGAGCGCCGGGGAACCGGCGTCAACAAGCGGATCATCGATAATGCGGCACGGCGCGGCGTCAGAATCCTGCGTTCCGGCCTGAAAGCGGGGATGACCTCGCCGTCGAGACCCTGGTTCCGGCTTGGCCCGCATGACCGCGCGATCATGAACGAGCCAGGCGTCCAGCAATTTTATGCTGACGCACAAGAGCTTATGTTCGAGGTCTTTCGCGGCTCCAACATCTATTCGATGTTCGACCACGCCTATACCGATCTGGCGCTTTTCGGCACCTTCGGCGGGCTCATTATGGGCGACTTTGAGGATGTGATTAGAACGCAGACCTTCCCGGTCGGATCTTTCTCGATTGCGGAAAATGAGCGCGACGAGGTCGATGTCATGCACTGGGGTGCGATGATGACGGCGGAACAGATCGTCGGGCGCTGGGGTCCGGAGAACGTCTCGAACGAGGTCTACCGGGCATATAAGAACAATACGTTGCGCCAGCCTTTCGAGGTCTGCTTTGCGGTAGAGCCAAGGCGCAAGCGCGATCCAATGTCGAAGCTCAAGACCGACATGCCGGTTGCCTTCTTCGCCTGGGAAAAGAGCGCAACGTCGACGCTTCTGGAAGAAGGTGGGTTTGAGACGGAAAACGTCCTCGCGCCGCGCTGGGAAACGATGGCAGGCGAAGTCTGGGCGACGAACTGGCCGGCGCTTGAGGCGCTTGGCGATACGATCCAGTTGCAGGTTCAGCACCGTGATAAGGCGCAGGCGATCCAGTATTCCTATAAGCCGCCGATGATTGCGCAGGCTGGTCTGAAGAAGCGGTTCAGAAACATTCCGGGCGGCGTGACAACGCTGAATACGACAGATCTGCAGCGCGGCGGCCTCAGGCCAGCCGTGGAAGTCAGACCCGACGTGACCGCACTTCTGGGCGACATTAACGAGACGCGCCAGAGGATACGGGAATCCTTTTTTGAAGATCTCTTCCTTCTGATTTCGAACGACACGCGCTCCAATATTACGGCGACCGAGATTGCCGCGCGTCAGGAGGAAAAGCTTCTGGTGCTCGGCCCGGTTCTGGAAAGCCTCGACAGGGGCCTTCTTCACCCGGTGATCCAGGCGACTTTCCATTATATGCAAGAGGCGGGGCTCTTACCTGAACCACCGGCCGTCCTTGAAGGAACGCCGGTCAAGGTTGAATATATCTCGCTTCTTGCTCAGGCGCAGAAAGCGGTCGGTGTCGCCGCGATTGAACGGACAATCGGCTTTATCGGCTCGCTCGCGCAGGTGAACCCGGAAGTAATCGACAATCTCAATCCGGACGAGACCTTGCGGGAATTCGTCGGTCAGGTCGGCCCGCCACCCAATATGCTGCGTGACAAAGATGAAGTTGCCGCGATACGTGAAAGCCGGGCGGAGCAGGAACAGACGCGGGAAGTGCTCGGTCAGGCTGAACCCCTTGCCAATGCCGCGAAGCTCATTTCGGAAGCCAATCAGCGCGGACAGGAAGGTCTTGCGAGGGCTGTGCCCCTATGAGTTCAGAGACCAACGAAGCCGATCAGGTCCAGGCAAAGCTTGAGGCCGATATTCAACTTGCCTGGCAGGGGCTTCTTGCCCAGGAGGCGGGACGTCTCATCGTCTGGTCGATCCTCGAAAAGTGTCACCTCTTCGAGACGACTTATACCGGCAATGCGGCGAGCAACTTCCTCGAAGGCGAGCGCTCGATCGGACTGAAAATCCTGCAGGATTACGTGCTTCCGGCGGGCATGACGAAATTCACGAAAATCTTGGAAGAAGCTGAAGAGCGCGAGGCGCGGATCGCCCGTGCGCTTGAAGAAGAGGACAAGGATGAGAACTCAGACACTTAAATATCTTGCCGTTGCTTATAGTCCCGAAGACGAGACCGGTACCGCGCTCACCGTTGAAACGGGGTTTGATGGCGGCGACGATGCGGCGGATGTCCGGGCGGATGTTGCGGGCGGCGATGACGCGCTTGTTGAGGGCCTGTTCGATATCGCAGCACCAGAAGAGTTCGAAGCCTATAGCGACGACTTCAAAGCCTTCTCCAGTGACATGAATGCATGGATTGAAAACCGCCCGGAGGCAAGTGTCAAAGACGCGCTCCAGGAGGCGGCACGGCGTCAGGCCGATCTTGTCCACAAACAGGAAATCGCCGCCGCCGAAGCCTGGCAGAAGACCACGGATGGTTGGCTCAAAGAGGCGCGGTCGGATCCCGATATCGGCGGTGACGACTTCATGAAGAATGCCGCCATAGGCCGCCGGGCGCTCGACACTTTCGGGGATGATGAACTGAAAGACATCCTCAACCAATCCGGCCTCGGCAACCACCGCGCCGTCATCAAGTTTTTCGCCAAAGCGGGCCGTCAGCTCGCGGAATCGGGCGTCCCCAAACCGGGTGAGACAGGGAAGGGACAGACGCACAACGAACGGCTGACAGAGGCCCTTTACGGCTCCGATCGATAGGAGATCAAAATGTCAGAACTGAACCTCGTCAATCCGTCGCTGATCGACGTATTGAACCGCACCGACCCGCAAGGGGCAGTGACACCGATTATCGAACAGCTGGAACAGACCAATCCGATCCTCCAGCACGCGACCTATACCGAATGCAATGACGGAACGAAGCACAAGACCTCGATCCGGACCGGCATCCCGGAACCGGCGTTTAGGCGCTACAATCAGGGCGTCCAGCCGTCGAAATCTCAAGTGGTCCCGATCACCGACACGACCGGTATGATTGAGGACTATAACGAAGTCGACGCAGCCCTCGCCAACTTAAACGGCAATGCCAAAGCCTTCCGCATGACGGAATCGAAGGCTGTGATGCAGGGTTTCAATAACTTCGTGAACACCCAGCTTTTCTATGGCTCTACCAAGGTGACGCCGGACGGCTTCATGGGGCTCGCACCACGCTTTTCAGAACTCTCCGGCACGGCCAATGCCCGCCAGATCAAGGATGCGGGTGGCACGGGTTCCAACAATGCGTCGATCTGGTTCATCACCTGGTCGGATATGTGCTGTCAGCTTCTTTATCCGAAA
>JBCDCZ010000255.1:0-6564 GCA_039180865.1 Pseudomonadota bacterium
CAGAAAATTGCCGATGGCACGCCTGCGGAAGTGAAAGCGAACCAGGACGTAGTCGACGCTTACCTTGGCGTGTCGCACTAGGAGACGGACATGGGTGAAATTCTTTACAACATCTTCGCCGATCCGTTCGTCCAGATGGTCGCGCTTCCTGACTTTTTCGTCCAGGTTCTCTGGGAGGGCTTCGTTTCCGGGATCCTCTATTCGCTGATTGCGCTCGGTTTCGTCCTGATCTTCAAGGCATCGGGCGTCTTTAACTTCGCTCAGGGCATCATGGTTGTGTTCTCGGCGCTCACACTGGTTGGTCTCTTCGCCTTCGGAATTCCCGCCTATGTCGCGCTCCTTATCACCATCGGGATTATGCTTCTGTTGGCAATCGGCGTTGAACGGCTCGTGCTGAGGCCGCTCGTCAACCAGCCTGAAATCATCCTGTTCATGGCGACGATCGGTCTGACGGAAGTGCTTGTTGGAACCGGCGAACTTATCTTTGGCGGTGAACCAAAAACCATGATCAGCCAGGAGCTTGGCCTGCCATCCGGTGCGATTGACGTTGAAATGCTAGGCGGTTTCGTAACCTTCCAGAGGATCGACATCGCGGCTGCGATCATTGCGATCATCATGGTGGCTTCGCTCGCGTTTTTCTTCAACAAGACGACAATCGGCCGTGCTCTGCGTGCCGTTGCCGACGATCACCAGGCCGCCCTTTCCGTAGGGATTTCGCTCAATCAGATTTGGGTGATTGTATGGTTCGCAGCCGGCATTGTGGCGCTTACAACCGGGATCATGTGGGGCGCGCGATCTGATGTGAGTTTCGCACTGGAGATTATCGCGCTTAAAGCGCTTCCCGTTTTGATTTTGGGCGGATTTACATCCATTCCGGGTGCCATCCTTGGCGGCCTTATCATTGGCATTGGCGAGAAAATCGGCGAGATCTATTGGGGTCCGCTGGTCGGCGGCGGAATTGAAAGCTGGCTTGCCTATTTCATCGCACTTCTCTTCCTGTTGTTCAGGCCGCAAGGTCTGTTCGGCGAGAAGATCATCGAACGAATTTAGAAGGGACTGAACCATGTTTTACCGCGAAGTTGGTCAGTTCAAGAGTACCTACGCTGCCGATCAGCAGGTCTTCCGCGTCACACAGGACCGGTTCGCCATCATTGCGATGCTGGCGGTCGCCTATCTTGTTTTTCCCTTTGTCATGAACGATTTCTGGTTGAATTCGATCATGATCCCGTTCCTGGTTTTTTCGCTCGCCACGATCGGTCTCAACATCGTGACGGGATTTACCGGGCTTTTATCACTTGGTTCCGGAGGGTTCATGGGAGTGGGGGCTTATGCCGCCTATAAACTCACCACCTATTTCCCTGACGCGAACATCATTGTGGTCATCTTGTCGGCAGGTGCGTTCTCGGCCCTCATTGGGATATTCTTTGGCCTGCCGTCCCTGCGGATTAAGGGCTTTTATCTTGCCGTTGCGACTCTGGCCGCTCAATTCTTTCTCGAATGGTCGTTCATCCGGATAGAGTGGCTCTACAATTATAATCCGTCAGGAGCCATTGAGGTTCCGACACGCGAAGTTGCAGGCATAGCCGTCACCGGTGCAACTGCCGAACCGGTCCATCGTTATCTGGTGGCGCTCACAATTGTCGTGTTCTTGACTTGGATCGCCAACAATGTGCTCAGAGGTCGGGTCGGGCGAACATGGATGGCAATCCGTGATATGGATATTGCGGCAGAACTCATTGGCATCAGGCTTCTGCCCAACAAGCTGCTCGCCTTCGCGTTCTCATCTTACTATTGCGGTGTTGCCGGTGCGATGATGGTCTTCCTTTGGCTTGGCGCCGCGGAGGTCGAAAGCTTCGACATCAACGTTTCGTTTCAAATCTTGTTTATGGTGATCATTGGCGGGCTTGGCAGCCTTTCGGGTTCATTTATGGGCGCTGCACTGATCTTTATTCTGCCGATCCTGATCCGTGCGTTTCCTGGCTTCCTCGACGGGATTTTGCCGCCCGGCTATGAATTTGAAATTAGTGGTGCGACGGCCGAGCACGTTCAGTTCATCATTGTCGGGTCGCTTATTATCTTCTTCTTGATCGTGGAACCCGCCGGCCTTGCAAGGCTATGGCAGGTGGCGCGACAGAAGTTGCGAACTTGGCCCTTCCCCTATTAGGGAGGGGCGTAAGCAATTGGTTTGACAAGCCGTGTAAGTGTCGTTCCAATTGATAGTTATCTTGTAAGTCTCATCGAAGGGAGGAAAAAGCCGATGAACTTTAAGAACTTCATGGTCGGGGCAGCAGTGGCGACAGGCATGCTTGCCGGTGCCGCAGTTCCTGTCCAGGCAGAAGACGGTATCTATGTTCCGCTTCTGACATACCGTACCGGCCCGTTTGCCGGCTCCGGTATTCCGATTGCCAACGGCATGAGTGATTATCTCAAGATGATCAACGAGCGCGACGGTGGCGTGAACGGCGTTAAGCTTGTCGTTGAGGAATGTGAAACCGGCTACAACGCTCAAAAAGGCGTTGAGTGCTATGAGGCCACAAAGGGTAATGGCGCGATCGTCTACAACCCGTACTCAACCGGTATTACGCTTCAGTTAATCCCGAAAGCCGGCGTTGACAAGATTCCGGTGCTTTCAATGGGCTATGGCCTTTCAGCTGCGGCTGTCGGCGAGAAGTTTCCATGGATCTTTAACTTCCCGGCAACTTACTGGGACCAGGCGTCAGCCATTCTGAAATATATCGGCAGCCGTGAAGGCGGTGATCTCGAAGCGCTGAAAGGCAAGAAGATCGGCTTCATCTATCTCGACGTGGGCTATGGTAAGGAGCCAATCCCGCTTCTTGAGAAGCTCTCCGAACAGTTCGGCTTCGAGCTTGTTCTGATCCCGGTCGGCGTCAAGGAAATGCAGTCGCAGTCTTCACATTGGCTGACGGTTCGCCGCGAACGTCCTGACTGGATGATCATGTGGGGCTGGGGTGCGATGAACCCGACAGCTGTTAAAGAAGCAGCCAAGGTTCGTTTCCCGATGGATCGTTTTGTCGGCGTCTGGTGGTCAGGCTCTGACGATGATGCGCGTCCTGCGGGCGATGCCGCGAAAGGCTATCTGTCGGCAAACTTCCATGGCACGGGTGCTGATTATCCGGTCATGCAGGATATCCTGAAGCATGTCGTCAAGCCGGGTCTTTCCAAAGTTGCTGATGAGAGCAAGGTTGGCGAGAACTTCTACAACCGTGGTGTTTTCAATGCTGCGATCATTGTGGAAGGCATCAAGAAAGCTCAGGAACTTACCGGTAAGAAAGTGATCAACGGCGAAGACATGCGTCTTGGTCTTGAGAACCTCGATATGTCGGCGGAGTATCTGGAATCGATTGGTTTTGGCGGTTTCACCAATCCGGTGAAAATCACCTGTAGCGACCATTCCGGCAGCCACGCGATCTACATCCAGCAGTGGAACGGCACTGGCTGGGAACGGGCCTCTGATTGGATTGAACCGAAATCAGAAGTCGTACGCCCGCTTCTCGAAGATGCAGCGAACGACTATGTTTCACAACAGTCCGGTTGGGAAACCCAGTCCTGCGGATAAGATCTGCGACACAATTCGGAGAGCGGCGCCGCCGCTCTCCTTTTCGCTGGTGGGATGCCGGCCCATGAAATTCGTGCCAAGAGCACCAGACGCCGATTTGAAGAGTCTTGCTGCTAGAGACCGGCGTCTTCTCTCGTAACCGTGGAGACCAATCCGATGAACGCCCCTGTGAAAGACATGCAAGAGGTGAGTGAGGCAGCTGATCTGATCCTTTCGGTGAACAATATCGAGGTCATCTACGACCACGTGATCCTTGTTCTGAAAGGTGTATCGCTGGAAGTACCGCGAGGCGGTATTGTTGCACTGCTTGGCGCCAATGGTGCCGGTAAAACAACGACGTTGAAGGCGGTGTCAAACTTACTTCAAGCCGAGCGCGGCGAGGTCACCAAGGGCAACATCACGTTCAATGGAACCGAGGTCCAAGCACTTTCTCCGAACGTGCTGGTGAGGCAGGGGTGCATCCAGGTCATGGAGGGCCGCCACTGCTTCGAACACCTCACTGTGGAAGAGAACCTTCTGACTGGAGCTTACACACGCCGTGACGGCGGTCGGGCTATCAAAAACGACCTTGAGATGGTCTACAATTACTTCCCGCGGCTTCGCGAGCGGCGCCAGAGCTTGGCGGGTTACATATCCGGCGGTGAGCAGCAGATGTGCGCAATCGGCCGTGCCATGATGGCAAAGCCGGTTATGATCCTGCTCGACGAACCGTCCATGGGTCTCGCGCCGCAATTGGTGGAAGAGATCTTCGAGATCGTGAAGCAGCTCAACGAAAAAGAGGGCGTTAGCTTCCTTCTCGCCGAGCAGAACACCAATGTCGCCCTTCAATGCGCGACCTATGGTTATATCCTTGAAAATGGACGTATCGTTCTTGACGGCGAGGCAAGCGAACTGCGCGAGAACGAAGACGTCAAGGAATTCTATCTTGGCGTTGCAGGTGACAATCGGTCGTCGTTTCGCGATGTGAAGCACTACAAGCGGCGCAAGCGTTGGCTCGCATAAAACAGACAAAGCCCGTAACGTTTGCGGGCTTTTTTCTTCTTAATCGACCTTCTCCGTTGTGCCGCTGACAGCGTCCGGGAAGAAGGCCTGACACCCGAAATCTCTTGAATACAGGCCGTGACGATGACGGATTTCTTTGATGCCCGCGATACGATGAGCGACGAGGCTCGCGAGGCCGACCTCTTTTCCCGTCTTGGCGCATGTGTGTCCCATGCGATCGCAAATGCGCAGGGATGGAAAAGCCGCCTTGAAGGTGTGGCTGGTGGTGATGTCACGTCCCGCGAAGCACTGGCAGCTTTACCGGTTTTGCGCAAACCTGAACTCATGGAGAAACAGGCTGAAAACCCGCCCTTTGGCGGTTTCGCAACTGTCGGTCCTGAAGGCTTCGACCGCATCTTCATGTCGCCAGGCCCTGTCTGGGAACCGCAACCGGCCGGTGAAGATCCTTGGAATGCTGCCCGGGTTCTTCACGCAGCCGGTTTTAGAAAAGGCGATATCGTTCACAACGCACTCGCCTACACAATGACCCCTGGCGGCTTTATCATTGATCAGGGCGCCGTCGCCTTGGGCTGCGCCGTCTATCCTGCCGGAACCGGTAATACGGAGATGCAGGTTGCAGCCATGAACGCATTGCAGCCGGTGGGCTTTCTTGGGACGCCGGATTATCTAAAAGCCATCCTCGATAAGGCTGTCGAACTCGGTAACCCGATCTCGAGTGTGACCAAGGCACTCGTTTCCGGCGGAGCGCTCTTTCCGTCTCTCAGGGCGGAATATGCCGAGCGCGGTGTTGCCGTCCTGCAGACCTATGCGACTGCTGATATCGGCTGCATCGCTTACGAAAGCTCAGCCCTTGAAGGTCTGATCGTCAACGAAGACATCATCCTTGAGATCGTCAAACCCGGAACCAATGAAGTCCTGCCGGACGGAGAGGTCGGCGAGATCGTGGTGACAACGCTGAAAGAAACCTATCCGCTCATCCGGTTCGGAACCGGGGATATGTCGGCAATGATGAGCGGTCAAAGCCCATGCGGGCGGACCGGACGCCGCATCAAAGGCTGGATGGGCCGTGCCGATCAGCGCACCAAGGTTAAGGGCATGTTCGTTGATCCGGCACAGGTTGACCACATCTCAAAAGCGTTTCCCGATCTTGGACGTTTGCGCATGGAAGTGACACGTGCCGGTGAAATGGATGTTCTGACCCTGAAAGCTGAAGCAGACACGGACGATTCAGCGCTCGTTGGTAAGCTCGAAGAAGCAATCGTCACCCATTGTAAGGTGAAGGGGACTGTCGAACTCGTGCCGCTCGGCTCGCTTCCAAAGGACGGCAAATTGATTTCCGACGAGCGCGATTACACCGCCTGACGGTATCTTGCAGCAGAAGCGTAAGTTGGAATTGGTTACGTTGGGCTTGGCGCGTCGACCGGTGTGGTTTCAAAAGCCGCGGGTGACGTGATCTCAATGAGTTCCATATCGTCGGAATGGCGCACCTCCCGGTGACGGATTCCCGGCGGCTGAAGGACGCAAGAGCCCGCCCTGAGCATATGCTCGCCGCTCTCCTCATATTCGAACACCACCCAGCCTTTGGTGACAAAGACCATCTGGAAATCAAGGTGATGGATGTGCCACTGGCCTTCGGAATGCATACCCGGCACTGCGCGGATGACATGGGCTGCAAACTTGCCATCGGTTGCTTCTGCAATTCCCAGATGCCGGTATTCGAAGAAAGCCCGCAGACCTTCACCGACAAATGGGCTGTCGTCTGCGTGGGATATTGTAAATGCCTGTCCGGCCCAAAGCCGCGGCGCATTCTCAAGGCGCTGGTCCATTTTTCTCTCCTCCCGTGAAGCAAGAATAAACCGCAGTCGGCCCTTCATCAATGCGCGCACCAATGACAGGGCATTCAGATACCTTTTCCGTCTTTCATTTCCTGACAGATGCGGTAACGGTTTCCTTGTTCGCGGCTCAAACAGGGAGAAGGACATGTC
>JBCDCZ010000256.1:0-6555 GCA_039180865.1 Pseudomonadota bacterium
GTTCTCCTGATCAAGCGAGGCGGTCGGCTCGTCGAGAAGCAGGATCGGGTGATGGGTGACAAAGCCACGGGCAATATTGACCCGTTGTTGCTCGCCACCGGAAAACGTTGCGGGCGGGAGGTGCCAGAGCTTTTCAGGCAGGTTGAGACGTGCGAAGAGGTCACGCGCGCGGGCCTCGGCTTCTTCGACACTCCGCCCCCGTTGAAGGAGCGGTTCTGCAACCACATCGAGCGCAGAAACACGCGGGACAGCGCGCAGGAACTGACTGACATAGCCGATCGTGTCGCGTCTTATCGCAAGCACAACGCGTGGGTCACTAGCCGCAAGGTTGACGAAGTCATCCTGATGCCGAACAAGCACCTGTCCCTCGTCGATTGAGTAATTGCCGTAGAGCATTTTCAGGATCGAGCTCTTGCCGGTCCCGGAAGGCCCCCCGAGCACCTTGCACTGGCCGTTTTCAAGCGCGAAGTTAACGTTGCGGACGACGGGGATCAAAAGGCCGCCGCGCAGGTGCATTGTGAAACTCTTCGCGACATTGGAAACGATCAGCGGCGACGACATGGCTCAGACCTGCAAAATCGAGGATACGAGGAGCTGGGTGTAGGCTTCGTGCGGATCGTCGAGAACCCGATCGGTAAGCCCGGTTTCGATAACGGAGCCGTCTTTCATGACCATCATGCGATGGGATAACAGCCGTGCAACCGCGAGATCATGTGTGACCACGATCACCGAAAGGCCGAGATCGTTGACAAGGCCGCGGACGAGATCGAGAAGGCGCGCCTGCACCGAAACATCGAGACCGCCGGTTGGTTCATCCATGAAGATGAGACGCGGCTTGGTGACGAGGTTTCTGGCAATCTGCAGGCGCTGGCGCATACCACCAGAAAAGGTGAGTGGCTGATCATCAATCCGGTCGGCTGCGATTTCCACACGGCCCAGCCAATCCGTTGCCGTATCCCGGATCCTCCCGTAATGGCGCTCGCCGACAGCCATCAACCGCTCACCGACATTGGCACCCGCAGAGACGCTCATGCGCAGTCCATCGGCGGGATTTTGATGGACGAAACCCCAATCGGTCCGCATCAATAGACGGCGCTCGGCCTCGCTCATCATATAGAGGTCCCGGCATTCGCTATCCCGCATCCGGTAGCGGACCGATCCGGTGGTGGGTAAAAGGCGGCTCGAAACGCAGTTCAGAAGTGTTGTCTTTCCAGATCCGGATTCCCCAACGATGGCGAGAACTTCGCCCGGCCACAGCTTGAAGCTGACATTCTTGCAGCCGATCCTCTTGCCGTAGAACTTGGTAAGGCCCGCCACGTTGAGGAGCGGCTGGTCGGCTTGTTCATGGGTGGACGTCGTTTCGGTCATTGACTGTCGCCACCCGCTTGGCCGGTGTTCCTTGCGCGGCGGTTTTCGCAATAGTTCGTGTCGGAGCAGACGAACATTCGGCCACCCCGATCGTCGAGAACCACCTCATCCAGATAGACACGTGTTGCGCCGCAGAGTGCGCAAGGTTGATCGAAACGCTGCACTTCGAACGGATAATCCTCGAAATCGAGGCTCACGACCTCTGTGTGTGGCGGGATTGCATAGATCCGTTTCTCGCGACCGGCTCCGAAGAGTTGGAGCGCTTCGGATTTGTGCATCTTTGGATTATCGAATTTCGGTGTGGGGCTCGGATCCATCACGTAGCGACCGGCAACCGTCACCGGATAGGCATAGGTCGTCGCGATATGGCCGTTCTTCGAAATATCTTCGTAGAGCTTCACATGCATAAGCCCGTAATCTTCCAGCGCATGCATTTTACGGGTCTCGGTCTCGCGCGGCTCCAGGAACCGGAGCGGCTCGGGAATCGGCACCTGATAGACCAGAATTTGACCGGAGGCGAGCGGCGTCTCGGGAATACGGTGCCGCGTCTGGACGATGGTCGCGTTCGTGGTTTCCGTCGTGGTTTCCACATTGGCGGTCTTGGCGAAGAAGGCACGGATCGAAACAGCATTGGTTGTATCATCCGCGCCCTGGTCGATCACCTTGAGGATGTCGTCCGGTCCGATAATCGATGCAGTCACCTGAACCCCGCCGGTTCCCCAACCATAGGGCATCGGCATTTCGCGGCTTGCGAAGGGAACCTGGTAACCTGGAATGGCAATCGCTTTCAAAATCGCACGGCGGATCATGCGTTTGGTCTGCTCGTCCAGATAGGCGAAATTGTAGGTTGCAAGCTCGCTGACGGCGTTCATTCAGCAGCCTCCTGCTGATCACCATTGTCCTCTTCCTGCGCCTCGTGCTCAGCGCGCATTCTTCGCACAAGCTTAAGCTCAGCCTGGAAATCGACATAATGGGGAAGCTTTAGATGTTCGACGAAGCCGGTCGCCTGCACATTGTCGGAATGGCTGATGACGAATTCCTCGTCCTGGGCAGGCGCGATTAAATCTTCGCCGAGTTCCTCTGCTCTCAGAGCTCGGTCGCACAACGCCATCGACATCGCTTTGCGCTCGGACTGACCGAATACCAGTCCGTACCCCCGAGTGAATTGCGGCGGTGTCTTCGCCGAACCCTTAAACTGGTTCACCATCTGACATTCCGTGACCTGAACGCGGCCGATCGTGACGGCGAAACCGAGTTCCGGCAGAAAGACCTCGACGTCAACGTCTCCGATGCGGATTTCACCGGCAAACGGATGGCTGCGCGCAAAGCCGCGTTGGGTTGAATAGCCAAGACCGAGCAGGAAGCCCTCGTCACCGCGGGCAAGCGCCTGAAGCCGCGCATCGCGTGGCATCGGATAACGGACCGGTTTCTGTGTTATGTCACTCACCGGTTCGGTCTCGCTTTTTCCGGCGACTTCGCCGTCGCCCTCAATAAGGCCGTCGTGAGCCAGGATGTCCGACACACGGACATAAGCGGCATCGTCGGTAGCCATCCGTTCGGGCTCTCCGATGTCCGGTGTATCCGGTTCGTCTTCCGCAAGCGTCGGATCGAGCAATCGGTGCGTATAATCAAACGTCGGGCCGAGGGTCTGCCCGCCCGGCAAATCCTTGTAGGTTGCCGATATCCTGCGCTCGATTGCCATCTTCCCGGTATTGATCGGCTCGCTATGGCCAAAGCGCGGTAGAGTTGTCCGGTAGGCACGGATGAGAAAGATCGCCTCGATCAGATCTCCGCGAGCCTGTTTGACGGCGAGCGCGGCGAGTTGACGATCATAGAGCGAGCCCTCGTTCATTACGCGATCGACGCCAAGCGCCAGCTGTTCGGCGATTTGATCAAGGGAAAGCGCCGGTACCGAGCGATCGCCACGCCGCCTGTCAGCCAACAGCTTGTGAGCGTTGCGGATAGCCGTTTCGCCCCCTTTCACTGCGACATACATGGATTAGGCCTCCACGATCCATACGGTCGTCGAGCGGGGCAGGGCCGCGACGTGTTTTTGAGTGACGAGGATGAGGTCGACGCCACGCGGAAACATCTTGCGGTTCGTTTGGAGGGCTTCAATCAACGTTACTGGAAATGGATCAGCGACGAGCCGTGCTTCGCCATCGATGCCTGGTCCTTCGAGGATCAACGTCGCGTTATCGTTTTCAGCACCAGCGAGCCTGTCGATGCCCAAGATGAGTGTCGTGGATGTCTCCGGGTATTCAGCACTCCCGAGCGCGAAGGTCGAGAGATCGGGCATCGCGTCCGGTGAAAGGATGAGAGCAAAGTCAGCATCACTGGGATGGTCAGCAATGAGAGCACCGGTCTGAAATCCGATCCACGCGGAGATTTCAGGTCGTGCAAGAAGACTAGGCTCCAGCCAAACGCTTGTATCGTGATCGCACAGCGTCAACAGGATAGCGCCTGCGGCCGGGGGGATTGGTTTTGGTGGGATCGTCCCGTCCGAGAATGAATGCACAGTTCCCGGTTTTGCCATCGCGTCCATAATCGCGCGAAATGCCGCTTGCGATTGGAAGACCGCATCGTCGAAGCCGCCGCTCAAATAAATGTTATCGATCGGTGCGCCCGTCACTCGTCTTCACCCCTGACCAGCGTAAAGAAATCGACCTTTGTCGCCTGAACTTCCTCTTTGCGTTTGGTTTCTCGCGCTTCGAATTGTTGCGTAAGCGGTTCGGTGATTGTTTTATCGATTATTCCGGCGCGCACTGGGTCCTGAGCGAGCGCGTCAATCAGCGCAACCAGCCTTGCTTTTTCGCGGTTGCGTCCCAAAATCAGAGATGTTCCGACTGATCCATCGTGCAGTTTGACTGTCGCGCGCGTCACCGTGCAGTCGCCGAAATTGAAAGCGGAGCCGCCGCCGCCGATGCGCCCACGAAGTGAAATGAGACCCGTTTCCGGTCCGCGGACCAGTTGGTGTGGAGGATCTTCGCCGAGCATGGTGAAAGCTGCCGTTAGGCTTGCTTCATCGCTAAGGGCTAGGACAGAAAGTCGCTCTTGCCTTTTTCTGTCGCTTTGCGAAAGGTCATTATCGGCCATTTAATTAGCTATATCCAAGCTGATAAATTGGTCTGCATTAATAGATGTATTGACCCGTCTCGTTTACTTAAGGCGTGTGACATCCGTATGACGCTTGAAGCCAGATTTATGGGGAATGCGGGATGAGCACCGACGAGTTTCCGCTTGAGCGTCACTCGGGGATCGCCCTATGGCGGCAAATCGCCGATAAACTCCGTCAGGCTCTTCCTGATCTTGCTGACGAACGGGGGAAACTCCCTCCGGAACCGATGCTTGCCGAACAGTTTCAGGTAAACCGTTTGACCTTAAGATCTGCTGTAAAGGCTCTTGTGGATGAGGGCATATTGCGGCGCGAGCAGGGTCGAGGAACGTTCGTTATCCGGCAAAAACGACTCACTTACCCGATTTCGCGGCGCACGCGCTTCTCTGCCGGTCTCGCCCAACAGGCCGATGAACGCGAAGTGCGGGTAATCGGCACAGACGGCAATCTTGTCGAAAACCGCGCGGCCGACAAACTTAAACTCCCGGCAGCGACACGCTTTGAACGCATCGAAACCGTCAGTGTTGCCGATAATATCCCCGTGATCTGGGGCATGTCGTGGTTTCCGACGGACCGTTTTTCCGGAATAGGTGAGCGCATCGAGGAACATCGCTCGATCACAAAGGCTCTGCGTGATTTCGGCGTCGAAGACTATATGCGTGAGACGACTGAGATTGAGGCATTGCTTGCCGACATCGAGGATCGCAAACGCTTGCAGCTCTCACCCGGAGCCGTCGTCCTGAAGACGACCGCGGTGAACGTTGACGCTGATTTCGTGCGAATTCAGTTTACCCAAAGTTGCATGGCCGCAAATCGGGTGGTGCTGAAGATCGATAGCGAATTGCCGGAAAGATGAAACGTCTTCAGGCCGCAGATAACGAAACTGAACGGGCTCTTGATGTTCTTAAAACGCTTTGAATGTGAGCGTCGTCAAAGACCGTTCGATACCGACAATACCGAACACGTTATCATTCAGGTATTTTCCGATATCGGCATCTTTCGGGATATAAATCTTGGCAAGGAGATCCCAGTCGCCGCTGGTCGAATAGAGTTCCGAACAGATCTCGCGATCATAGAGACGATCCGCGACCTGATAGGCCGTGCCCGGCTTACAGCGTAGCTGCACAAAAACGCAATTCATCAGGCCTTGCGACATGGCGGCTCTCCTTTCTCTCGCCGGCTTGTCCAGCGTGTGGCGGCTATCACCGGCGATACTTTAAAACTCATAGCCGGGCGGAGGCACATCGTTGGTTTTTTCCTTTGATTTGCAAAGGTCGGCGATTACGCAGACATCGCATTTCGGCTTCCGGGCTACGCAGATATACCGCCCGTGCAGAATGAGCCAATGATGAGCATGAAGCTTAATATCATCCGGAATGATGCGGTGAAAGGCGTCTTCGACATCGTTTGGGATCTTGCCGGGTGCCATTTTCATTCGGTTGCCGATCCTGAAAAGATGGGTATCGACCGCGATCGTCAATTCCTGAAACGCCATATTGCGCACGACATTGGCAGTCTTTCGGCCAACGCCCGGCAGGGTTTCAAGATAATCCTGATCGTTCGGCACCTCGCCGCTATGTTCGGCAATCAGACGTTCTGAGAGGGCGATCACGTTCTTGGCCTTCGCTTTGTATAGACCGATCGTTTTGATGTAGTCGCGCACCCGTTCTTCCCCGAGCGCAAGCATTTTGTCAGGCGTATCTGCAATCTTGAAAAGATCCTTCGTTGCTTTGTTGACGCCGGCATCTGTTGCCTGAGCGGAAAGGACAACGGCCACAAGCAGGGTGTAAGTGTTCACATGGTCCAGTTCGCCACGCGGTTCGGGATTTTGCTTCTCGAGCCGCTTGAAAATATGACGGACCTCCGCTTCAGAATAGATCCGCCGCGGCGCACGTTTTTTCTTCCGCAGGGCTGGCTTTGAATTGGTGCGCGGCGTTTTTTCTGCCGATTTTGCGGCATTTTTGCGCGGAGCGGATTTATCGGCCTTGGTGACTGCCATTTGCTTCTATACTCATATGGTGATGGAGCGATATCTAACCCCTCAAGGCGACAGCGCAAAGTCGTGTACGCCA
>JBCDCZ010000257.1:0-6515 GCA_039180865.1 Pseudomonadota bacterium
AAGTCTTCGGGATCACGGAAATTTGCCCGCTTTTACGGACTGTCGTTGCGCCCGTCAAGCCGCAGTCGGCACTTTAGCGCTGTCACTGTGGCGATAATCTGCTAAGTAGGGAATCATGAAGAGCGCAGACGACCATAAATGTGCGATTCTGTGGCATGGGTGCCTGCCCCATTGGGCTCTCCCTCCTCTTACGATCCGACCGGTTCCGCCTACAATGGTCCCGGTTGACGTGCCGGAAGTTCGTATTTGAGACCGTAATACGGGGCGTGCTGGAACATTGACGCAAGAGTGACGATTGAAGTGAAGAGTCTTCGACACCGGAATAGCAAGAGTCGCGTAGCGCTGATCAGCGCAGCGGCCACTTTTGGCGCGCTCTGTCTTGGAACCATTTCGTTAGCAAACGCCGAAGGACGTCCACCTGGTACCCAGGTGTTCACAAAATACGGGATTTCAATAGCCGGTATTCCAGTTGGAAATGCACGGGTTACGACCCGTTTCAACGGAAGCTCTTATTCGATTGTCGCAAACGGCAGGACAGCGGGAGTCAGCAGACTGGTTTCCGATGGCAAAGGGACGCTTACAACATCGGGTAAGATTCGACGTGGACGCGTACTTCCGTCAAATTTTGCGATGGATACCGTTGACGACAAACTCGTCACACATGTCCGCATGGGCATGACTAATCAGAACATTGTCAAACTCGTTGCCGTTCCACCCCTTGCAAAGCGGCCGGACCGGATCCCCGTGGGGCGCCAACACTACCGCAACATTCTTGATCCGCTTTCCGCTTTTATGGTGCCGCTTGATACGGATGGCCGGATTGTTCCGACGCAGGCTTGTGACCGGCGTATTCCGGTCTTTGATGGCTGGCAGCGCTTTGATGTGCAATTGAGTTTCAAGGAAAAAAAGAACGTCAGACTTGGCGGGAATGACGGCTATTCAGGCCCCGTGGTGATTTGTAAGGCGCGATATATCCCAGTCGCGGGTCATCGTCCGACCCGCCGTACCACCGTTTATCTCGCGAATAACAAGAACATGGAAATGTGGCTTGCTCCGGTCGAAGGTGTGCCGGTTCTGGTTCCCGTTCATATAAAAATCGGAACTATGGTGGGACCGCTTACGCTTTCAACGCGCATTTTTACAGCCGAGGCAGGCGACACGAAACGCGCATCTGCGAATTGATCGCGAAGGCCGACGCCGCCCCCGCTTCCCGTTTTGCCCGTTTTTGCTTTGAGCGTCATTTATTGACCGCCCGCGCCATTGATGTGCGATATCACGGTGGTGAACAAATCATGAAAACCTCCCAGGTCCTGATTCGCACATGCTTTGTTCAGGTTACGGTCGCTATCCTAAGTTTTTTTAAAAAATACGGCCCTATGGGATTTACGTTTGATTAAGCCAATTGACACGTTTTGGGGCACTGTCTTCGTTCGAGTTAACCTTTTTGCGATGAGCTGTGGATTTCAAGAGGTTTTCCACAAGCAGAAAGCTACATATAGTGGCTTTCTAGATAAATTGACTATATATTCCGAAGAACAAAAATGGAACTCATTCTGATTAGTGATTCGGACGCTTTTTGTTCCAGTTTTGTTTTTGAGATTAATGTTTCTCGTTGATAAATGTTTTTTAGGCTTTACTTCTGTAAAATATTTATTCCTTCGCTGCTCCAGTTTGGGTCAACAGCGAATATCGATTGTTCGCAACTGCCTTTGGGGTTGATCTTTGTGCTTCCATGCCGGAAAGGTGAAGGGGTCGGCTTCACACTCCGACGCGGGGAATGGCCGAGTATTTGCCTGACTTCCGCGTCGGGATATTAGGTGCAGTTCCGGAACAATGAGTCTTCGCCTTCAAGACACTGCCACGCGGCAAGCCACCGGCTCTTCGGGTGAAGTCGTCAAGGCCGCTTCTTCCCGTGGCGTTACCGGGGTTCTTGGCCCTACCAACACAGGAAAAACTCACCTCGCAATCGAGCGCATGGTCAGCCATGAAACGGGCATGATCGGTCTGCCACTTCGGCTCCTGGCGCGAGAGGTCTATGGCAAGGTCGTCGCCAAAGTGGGCGAGGATCATGTCGCGCTTGTCACGGGTGAAGAAAAGATCACACCTGACAATCCCCGGTTCTGGGTCTGTACCGTCGAGGCGATGCCAAGTGAGATCCCCGTTGATTTTCTGGCGATCGATGAAGTGCAGATGGCTCATTCGCTGGAACGCGGGCACATCTTTACGGACAGGGTTTTGAATTGGCGCGGAACCCACGAAACCTTGCTGCTTGGTGCGCTCACGGCCCGTTCGGTTCTTGAAGAGCTTGTGCCGGGCATCAACGTCGTGGTGCGGCCACGCTTGTCGGAATTGCAATATGCGGGTTCCAAAAAGGTTTCGCGTTTGCCGCGGCGGTCAGCCATCGTCGCGTTTTCTGCTCAAGATGTTTATGCGCTCGCCGAGCTCGTGCGCCGCCAGAAAGGTGGTGCGGCGGTTGTGCTGGGGTCGCTGAGTCCACGTACTCGCAATGCTCAGGTCGAGATCTACCAGAACGGCGATGTTGACTACCTTGTTGCGACGGACGCGATTGGTATGGGGCTCAACCTCGACGTTGATCATGTTGCGCTTGCCTCAATCAGGAAATTCGACGGGTTCCAATACCGGGAACTGACGCCTGCCGAACTTGGCCAGATCGTCGGCCGTGCCGGGCGGTACACCCGCAATGGTACGTTCGGTGTCACATCCCGTGTCGAAGCGTTTGATAGCCAACTCGCCGAACGGTTGGAAAGCCATCAGTTTGAAGCGCTTAAAGTCTTCCAATGGCGGACCGCTGATCTTGATTTTGCAAGCTTACGAGCATTGCGGGAGAGCCTGGATGCTGCGCCACGCTCGCCGCTGCTTGTTAAAGCGCCGGTTGGTGAGGATATTCTCACGCTTGAAGCCGCCATGCGTGATGCGGACACGTGCGATATGGCTGCCACGCCTGGCGATATAGAAAGGCTTTGGGATGTCTGTTGCATGCCGGATTACCGCAAAATTGCTCCAGCGGAGCATTGTGAGCTGGTGCTCACGGTCTATCGGCATCTGCAACGCCATGGCGAGGTGAAAGAAGACTGGCTTGCGAGCCAGATTGCCTATGCGGACCGGGTTGATGGGGATATTGACACAATATCGAACCGGCTCGCGCATATAAGGACGTGGACCTACCTTGCAAATCGCGCAGACTGGGTCAGTAATGCTGCCGAGTGGCGAATTCAGACCCGCGACGTTGAAGACAGGCTGTCGGATGCTCTGCACGACCGCCTGATACAAAGGTTTGTCGACCGGCGAACCAGTGTTTTGATGAGGAAACTGAGAGAAAGCGCAATGCTTGAAGCGGAAATCACCAAAGACGGCGATGTCATTGTCGAGGGTGAGAATATCGGAATGCTGGAGGGATTGCGCTTCAAACCGTTGAGCGATGCCAATTCCGCTTCTGAGGCAAAAGCCGTTCGCTCCACGGCGCAGAAAGTTTTGTCATCCGAGATTGAAAAGCGCTCTCATCGTATCGCAGCTGCACCCAATGAGGCATTCGTGCTGTCGTCGGACGGGACTTTGCGTTGGCTCGGTGCGGTCGTCGCACGGGTCACCGCAGGTGAGGATTTTCTCGCGCCGGGTCTCGTTATTCTGGCGGATGACCATCTTCAGGGAGCGGAACGGGAGCGTGTCGAGACGCGTTTAAAACTTTGGATAGAAACGCATCTTGGAACGGTTCTCCAACCACTGATGGAGTTGCGCAAGGCCGAAGACCTGTCAGGTCTTGCACGCGGATTAGCTTTCCGCCTTGTCGAAAGTCTTGGTGTCATTGACCGGCGCGATGTCGCAGATGATGTCAAGAATCTGGATCAGGATGCGCGCGCCTCTTTGCGAAAATTCGGTGTCCGTTTTGGCGCTTACCACATTTTCATTCCCGCTCTTCTCAAACCGGCACCGGCCGGCCTTGTCGCCCTTCTTTGGGGCCTTAAGCAAGACAAGCTCGATAATAAAGGGATTGGTGAAATTCCGGCCCTTTCAGCAGCGGGACGAACATCTATCGAAGCCGATCCCGAAATACCGGTTGAACTTTACCTGGTGACCGGATTTCGGGTGGCCGGGAATCGCGCCGTTCGCGTCGATATTCTCGAGCGGCTTGCCGATCTGATCCGTCCATTGATTTCATGGAAGCCAAGTGAAGCTGAACCAACGCCACCCGATGGAGCGCTCAATGAGTTCGGATTCACTGTGACGGTTGCCATGACATCCTTGCTTGGATGTTCCGGTGTTGATTTCAGCTCGGTTCTAAAATCCCTCGGTTACCGCGTTGAACGGCGTAAGCTTCCGCCAGAAATCAAAGAAACAGTTTCTCCGGAACCTTCGGATGAAACGGTTGCTTCACTGGACAACACAGAAAGTGCTGGGCAAGTTGAAGCCGATGGTCCTTTGCCCCCACAAGATCCAGAGAAAACTGACGCTGATCTTGAACACCAAAGCGAAGCCAGAGTTGAAACTGTAAGTGCGGATTCAGGGATTGCACTTGATGATGGCGCAGGAACGGATCAGACCAATCGCGTGAATGACGAAGTCCAGGCTGAGAATGTGGCTGTTGCCGAAGCGGGTTCAGAGCAAGAGGTCGAAGAGCGTTTCCTGGAGATATGGCGGCCTCAGCCAGTCAATCGTGGAAACAGGCAGCGTGACCACCGTCAAAAGGACGGGAAAGGGCGGCGCGCCCACGGCGGAAAAGGTGCCCACAATGGTCAGTCACGAAGACATGACGGACAATCCGGGGCCGACGGCGACGCAGCTGATAAGGGCGGAAAGGGCGGTGATAAGGCGCATAAGGATGTTTTCCGCGGTAAGAACCAAATGAAAGGGAAAAAGCCAAAGGACGGGAAAGGCAACAGGGAGAAGGAACGCGCGCCCGATCCCAATTCACCGTTTGCGAAACTGGCGGCACTCAAAGCCGGACTTGAGAAAAAGTAAGGCTGTGAAGGTGTATCCGTGAGCGAAGCCCGGCCGGAGCGTCTCAGGATCGATAAATGGCTCTGGTTTGCGCGGGTCGTTAAAAGCAGGACGCTTGCCGCAAAGCTGGTTCAAGATGGCAAGGTACGGATCAACCGCGAGAAAGTGGCGAGCGCCAGCCGTACAATCAAGATTGGCGATGTCCTCACGATCGCCGTTCACAACAAGATCCGCATTCTGAAAGTTCAAGCGATTGGTTCGCGCAGAGGGCCTGCCTCCGAAGCCGCGCTTCTTTACGACGATCTGTCGCCGCCGCCTCTGGCGACTGCTCTCCAAAAGATGTCTGATGCGCGACCGCCGGCCCCGGAAAAGCGGCCGGACAAACGAGCGCGCCGTGAGTTGAGCCGATTAAAGGGCCGCTTTAACAGTCTCTCCGATAACACTGAAAAATGAATCCCCTGCTTGGGATTCCTGCGGCATGAAACGCTCTTGAGTTAGAAGCAAAAAAACGATAATTGCGGCAGGCTAAATCAGGAGAGCGCGATGACATATGTCGTAACTGACAATTGCATTAAGTGTAAGTATACCGACTGCGTAGAAGTTTGCCCCGTAGACTGCTTCTATGAGGGTGAAAACATGCTCGTCATTCATCCTGACGAATGCATTGACTGTGGCGTTTGTGAACCGGAATGTCCGGCTGAAGCGATAAAACCTGACACGGAACCCGGTCTCGAGAAGTGGCTTCGCATTAATTCCGACTATTCCGAGAAGTGGCCGAACCTAACGATTAAGAAAGACCAATTGCCGGAAGCCGAAGAATTTGACGGCAAGAGCGGTAAATTCGAGGAGCATTTTTCCGAAAAACCGGGTGAGGGTGACTAAAGTCTACCTCCTATTCGGAAAAAAGACGGACAGCAGATTAACCTTAACATTCGGTGTTCTTCGATGCCGAATGGGTTAACAAAATTCACACCGTTTCAAGAAAAAGAGACTTGACAAATGCTTGTGTTCAAGCAGTTCCATTTATCTGGCTTTTTTAGATAGCCTTTGATTTTTCAGCGGTTTTGTGGTACACCTGATCGCCTAAGCTAAATTTGAACGTGGAAGAAAGTTCCTCAAGAGCGATTTTCGCTATCCCCCCAATTCTTATCATTATCGCGGATCGGACCTGTATTGGTCTTATCCGGCAGGGAAATGCGACGCCTTGAAACACGTTACACAACGTTCAATATCCGCTTGGTCCAGTGATCGAAAAGATCACCCGCCTCAATCGATGCGCCTTGGTCCAAATACCGAGTTTATCGCGCCGTGAGGCCCACGAACGGGCGATTCGCCCAGATAAAATTTGCACGTCGTTTATGGCGCGCAAATGACAAACAGGAGTAGAAAACCGAATGGCAACGGCAAAAAAATCGACCCAGCGTCAGGGCTTCAAGACGAACGAATTCATCGTTTATCCCTCACACGGCGTTGGCCAAATCGTTGGCATAGAAGAGCAGGAGGTCGCAGGCCTTTCGCTAGAGTTGTTTGTTATACAGTTTGAACAAGATAAAATGGTG
>JBCDCZ010000258.1:0-6472 GCA_039180865.1 Pseudomonadota bacterium
GCCCGAGCCCTGTCCCTTTTTTTCGGGTCGTCATATAGGGCTCCAACAGTTTGTTGCGGTTTTCTTTTGGCCACCCCTTCCCGTTATCTGTAATCTCGATAACAAGGTCTTCTCCATTGGCCCTGCCGGTGACCGAAATACGGCCCTTATATCCTTCCTGTGCCGCCACGGCTTCCACCGCTTCACCGGCATTCTTGATCAGGTTGCCAATCGCCTGAGAAAACAGCCGTTCGTCAAAATAGGCGTGAAGCGGTTTATCAGGTAAGTCTGTCGTAAACTCAATCTCAGGCTGCGCGACTTCCCGGAGATAAACCGCCTCTTTCAGGCAATCGCGCAGGTCCGCTTTGACAAATGTCGGCTTCGGCATCCTCGCGAAACTCGAGAATTCGTCCACCATTCTCCCGATGTCGCCTACCTGACGAACGATCGTGGAGGTACATTTGTCGAAAACTTCCTGATCCTTGTCCTCAAGATCGCGACCAAAACGCCGGCGCAAGCGCTCCGCAGATAATTGGATCGGTGTAAGCGGATTTTTGATCTCGTGGGCAATCCGACGCGCCACGTCCGCCCATGCAGAAGTCCGTTGGGCCGTGACAAGATCGGTAATATCGTCAAGCGTCAGCACGAACCCTTCAGAGTCCCTGCCAGACGCAGTGCGCGTCATGCGGGCATTGACCGTCCGTTCCTGTCCTTGCCGAATGAGGGAGATTTGCGCGTTGTATTCATCGCGTGACCCGTCACGAGATTCGTCAAGCAACGCTTCGAGTTCTGGGACGACTGCTTCGAGTGGTTTACCGATAATGGCACTTTCTTCGATGCCGAAAAGGGCAAGACCCGAGCTGTTAATGACATCCACACGGCCTTCTGCGGAAAGACCGACGACACTTGCGGAAACTCCGGATAGGACCGTTTCGATAAACCTGCGCCGTTCATCAAGTTTGGTATTGGTTTTCAAGAGCTCCTGACGCTGCTCTGACAATTGTGCCGTCATAACGTTGAACGTTTCGCTCAGCGTCCCGATATCGCCCTCTCGTTTGCGCACCGGAACCTGAATATTCAGATCGCCCTTGGAAACCGCGTTGGCAGCGGTCATTAATTGCCGGATCGGATTGACAAGACCATCCGCGAAACTGATCGCAAGCCAGACCGATGATACAACCAGGACAAGTGCAACACCGAGATAAAGAAGCGCAAAGGCGATCTGAGATCCGGCACGTCCCTCCCTCAAGGATGAATATTCCGCGGCATTTTCTTCTGCATCTCTCAAATACCGCACAACTTCCGGATCGACGGCGCGGATCGCGTAAAGATATTGGTCGTCGAGCGCGTTGAGTCGCATTAGAACGCCAACTAGATTTTCGGTTCGACCGGGGCTGATCAGGATTGGAACCCGCTCGAATTTCGAAGCCGCATTTTCGATCACCGCATCTGGCGCTTTGGGCCACTCGCGGGGCGATCCCACGTTGGCGCTGGCTATTTCCGTTCCTTGCCGATCAATAATCTTTAGATGCGGAATGTTGCGAACACGGGCCTGGGTCGTGAGGAAGGCAATGGTCTGTGCTTCGCTATTCAAAAGTCGAAAGCGCAGGCGGTCATAATCGCGCGCGACGGCGTCGAGGTCCGCGACAAGAAATCTCGCATGTTCATTCAGGTAGGATTGCGCAACGGTAATAGACGATTGGACAATACGTTGTGTGCGATCCGAGAACCAACGATCAAGACCAATATCGAGGGTTATCGACGCAATGATCGCAATGATAACGGCTGGTATTGCCGCAATGACTGCGAAAAGGCTGACAATTCTGATATGCAGGCGAGCCGCGACCCGTTTTTTTTGACGCGCGCGCAAAAGCCGGAAAACTTCGAATAACACGGCAATCGTCAGGGCGACGATCAGCCCCGCAATAACGAGCGCAATCGTGAGCGTAACCGTCTGATCGGGCGCGATCGGGGTAAAGCCCATGAGGATCGCAAAGCCGAGACCGGTCGCCAGAATAGAGAATATGACAAGCCCGAGGCCGATCTTTCGCGAGAATATCCGCGAAAAAACTGAACGCCCTTTTGGCTTTTCAGCACCCGTTGGAGCCACGCCGTGAGTGTCCGTCAATGATTGAACCGTTCCACAATGAGCACAACAGTGACCCTTTGGCCACTTCGTCGCCTAATTTGCATCAACACAGTGTGTCGGTTAAGAGATTTGCGGTCAATATGCAACACTATTTGTTACATAGAAGACACACAATTCGATCTCGAATATGTGAAGCCGTGCGCGACCTCTGCAGGCACCGCTAACTGGACATGCGGATAACCGGAATCTGGAGATCTTTGATTTTCTTTCTCAGCGTATTTCGGTTTACCCCCAGAAGTTCCGCGGCCTTGATCTGATTTCCCCTGGTCGCCGACAAAGTCGCGGTGAGCAATGGATATTCAAGCTCGCGCAGCAACCGGTGATAAAGCCCCGGAGGCGGAAGGCTGTCACCGAATTCGTTGAAATAGTTGGCAAGGTGCTGCTCGATTGAGCCAGACAAGGTCGGTGCTTCTTCATCCGCCATGCGCATCAAAGCCGGTTCGTCGATCTGATCGAATTCGGACGAGACGATTGCCTCGGTGATCACATCTTCCGGACACAGAGCGGCAAGCTTGCGAACAAGGTTCTCAAGTTCACGGATATTGCCAGGCCAATGATGCCGTTTCAGCCGTTCCAAAGCAGCCTTTTCAATCTGTTTTGACCCAAGGCCTTCAACCTCAGCCTGACGAAAGAAATGATGGACAAGATCCCCGATGTCTTCGACCCGCTCCCTGAGCGGTGGCAACCGGATCGGCACGACGTTCAGGCGGAAAAACAGATCCTCGCGAAACAGACCCTGATTGATGAGTTGGCGCAAATCCTTGTTTGTCGCAGCGACGATACGCACTTCCGTTTTGATCGGCGTACGTCCGCCGACCGTCATGTATTCGCCTTGCTGGAGAACCCGTAAGAGCCTTGTTTGGGCTTCCATCGGCATATCGCCGATTTCGTCGAGAAAGAGGGTCCCGCCATCTGCCTGTTCGAACCGGCCGCTGGCACGATGTTGTGCCCCTGTGAACGCTCCCTTTTCGTGACCGAAAAGTTCGGCTTCGATCAAGTCCCTCGGGATTGCTGCCATGTTGATTGCAACAAAAGGACCATGCTTCCGTTTCCCGTAATCGTGCAGAGCCCGGGCGACGAGTTCTTTTCCCGTCCCGGATTCGCCGGAGATCATCACTGTCAGATCCGTTTGCATGAGCCGCGCCAGGATCCGGTAAATTTCCTGCATGGCATTTGAGCGTCCGACAAGCGGCATATTCTCATTGCTGTTGTCGCCATGACCGCGCGAAATCTGCGTTTTCGGCTCGGATAGCGCACGGCCTATGATGGACGTCAGTTCGGTGAGATCAAACGGCTTCGGAAGATATTCATAGGCTCCACGCTCAGACGCCTTGATCGCTGTCATGAAGGTGTTTTGGGCACTCATGACAATGATTGGAATATCAGGGCGTGCGCGTTTAATCCGCGGCAGCAGATCAAAGGCATTCTCATCCGGCATGATTACATCAGTGATAATGAGATCGCCCTCGCCTTCCGCCACCCATCGCCAGAGTGTCGCGGCATTGGAGGTCAGCCGAACTTCGTAGCCCGCCCGGGAAAGGGCTTGGTTCAAAACGGTCCGAATGGCGCTGTCATCGTCTGCGACGAGTATCTGGCCCTTAGACATGTGAGCTTCCTTTTCCGTTTCTTGTCTCCTTGAAGGGAGGAAGGAGAATTCTGAACTCGGTATGTTTGGGTTGCGATTGGCACTCGATCACACCGCCATGATCGCCGATGATCTTGGCGACCAGTGCAAGGCCAAGGCCTTTCCCATTGGTCTTGGTGGTGATAAAGGGATCGAACAGGTGAGGATGAAGATCCTCCGGCACGCCGCGCCCGTTATCAATCACGCGAAACTCCATCGGCAAAGCGATCCGCTGATCGCTGCCGGATGCCGAAATCCTGACACCGGGCCGGTAGGCGGATGTAATCGTGATTTCCGGATCACCGACCCCTTCGCAGGCTTCGCTCGCATTCTTCACGAGATTGAGGAAGACCTGAATGAGCTGGTTGCGGTTCGCGAGAACTGGGGGCAATGACGGATCGTAAAGCTTGGTGATCTTCATCCCCCGGGCAAAGCCGTTTTCTGCAACCTGAATGACGTGATCGGTTACAGTGTGAACGTTGACCGCCTCACGCTCAATCGGGCGCTCATCAGAAAAAACTTCCATCGTATCAACCAGATTAACGATCCGGTCGGCTTCTTCGGTAATGAGCCGTGTCAGCGCCTTGTCCTGGTCAGAGGCGGAATCTTCGAGAAGTTGTGCCGCACCCCTGATACCTGAGAGCGGGTTTTTGATCTCGTGCGCCAGCATGGATGCAAGGCCAGTCACACTTCTCGCAGCACTTCGATGGGTCAATTGTCGATCGATCTTGTCCGCAATGGTGCGCTCCTGAAAGGTCACCACAACGTCTTGAGTACCGGTATCAAGCGGCGTTGCGAACACGTCGACGAGACGTTCGCCGCCTGTTTTAGGCGTGCCGATATCGACACGATATTCATTCACCGGTCCACGCCGTTCACGAACCTGAGGGATCAGCGACAGAACCGGGCTCCCAAATGGCAAGAGCTCATCCAGCGTCATGCGCTGCAGGCCGCTTAAGCCAGCCTGAAAGAACGCCTGCGCGGCGTAATTTCCATAGAGGATCTCATTATTTAAACCGACCAGAACGACCGGATTCGGCAGCGCGTTGAGGACTGCACCGAAGTCGCCCGACGTCGGCACAGGGTTTTTCTGGGCACCGGTGGCTCGCTTTTCTGTGCTCATGCCGCCCTCACCAGACCGGTTTGCGGAGGACCAATACGTGAGAAGAGCTTGGGTATCTGCCGTTCGACGGCCGGCGGGTCTTTCGCGGTCAAAAGGGCTTTACGCTCTTCCTGAGAAACGAAAACGACGTCGGGATCAGCAGCATCGAGATACCAGGAAAGATGCTTGCGGGCGCAAAGACATCCAAGATAAGGACCGTAATGCGATAAAAGGGCCTGATAGTGAGCCATTACGAGATCAGAGAGCTCTGACCCGTGCGGCGCAGCACTCTCCGTTTTATCAGCCAGGTACCTGGCTGCATGACCTGGAAGCCATGGTTTCCCATAGGCACCACGCCCGATCATAACACCGTCCGCGCCGGACGCTTCCAGGATACTGGTGGCATCATCCACAGATCGAACATCGCCATTGGCGATCACTGGAACCGAGACGGCTTCGCTCACGGCTCTGATCGCGCGCCAATCGGCTGTTCCTTTGTAAAACTGGGAACGGGTCCGCCCGTGGATAGTGACCATCTGAACGCCCGCATCTTCCGCTCGGCGGGCAAGCTCTGGTGCATTGATGGATGTCGGATCCCATCCAAGACGCATTTTCAGCGTCACTGGGCAATCCACGGCATCGACCGTTGCCTCAATTAATGTCAAAGCATGATCCAGATCGCGCATGAGCGCAGACCCGGACAGGCCACCTGTCACTTTCTTTGCCGGACATCCCATATTGATATCGATGATGTCGGCCCCGGAATCGAGCGCCATCTTCGCGCCAAGGGCCATCCATTTCGCCTCACGACCTGCAAGTTGAACAACATGCGGATCAATGCCCTCGCCCTTTAGCTTGAGGAGTGCCTCATCATCGCCGCGCGCCAGCTGTTCGCTCGCGATCATTTCCGAAACCACAAGTCCCGCGCCCTCTGCCCAAGCGATCCGACGGAACGGCAGATCACTCACCCCTGACATGGGCGCCAGAAAAACCGGGTTCCTGATTGTTACATTTCCAACTGAAATCAAAGCCTGACCCGCTTTGTCGTGCATAATTTTTATGCGCGAATTCAACTGCCCACATAATAATCAGTTTGCTGGATTCAGCAAGCGTGAGGTTTCCCTTTTCCCAGATTGGGATTAACGGCGACTTGATCGAAAAGCGCCACTTGCCGGAGCCGTCAGATCCAGCTAAGCCAAGTCAGCCAAAGCCATACCGGAATTGAAAAGTTTGACAAAAATCGCTGTCGTCATCGTAGCTGCCGGTCGAGGATCTCGCGCACGGGTCGCGGGTAAACCGGACCGGGGACCAAAACAATATCGCAAGATCGGTGGGCGGGCGATCATTGCCCAAACCCTAGCCGCTTTTGCAGAAATTCCAGAGGTTTCAGTGATCCAACCGGTGATCCACGCCGATGACCACGATATGTATGACGAAGCGCTTTCCGCACTTTCTGTTCAAGAACGGGCCCCTGTTTTGCCTCCGGTTAATGGTGGGGAGACAAGGCAGGCGTCTGTTTACGAAGGGCTCAAGTCACTGGCATCGCAACAGCCGGATCTTGTCCTTGTCCATGATGCCGTCCGGCCCTTCGTGAGCGCAGCGACCATTAATCGCACTA
>JBCDCZ010000259.1:0-6471 GCA_039180865.1 Pseudomonadota bacterium
CCGAAGACGCGAGCCAGAGTGCGGACGCTGAGCGTCAATCGTCAATCGATGTGGCCCGCCAGCCGGGACAGACAGCGCAGGCTGAATAGTCTTCAGGGCCGACGAGCCCCGATATTGGTCGAAAAATCGGCCCGTAAAACCGATCAAAAAGAGGCACTTAAATGAATATCATTCGGCTTGCCATTGATCGCCCTATAGCGGTTTTTGCTGCGGTCCTTATGGCCGTCATGTTCGGCGCGTTGGCGCTGACGCGCATCCCAATCCAGTTGATCCCTGATGTGAATAAGCCGATCATTGAAGTGCGCACCGAATGGCTGGGCGCCGCCCCCGCTGACGTCGAGCGGGAAATCGTCAATCCCCAGGAAGAGGAGCTAAGGGGCCTTGAGGGCCTTGAGACGATGATCTCGCGTTCGGGATCTGGCATTGCGACGGTTGAGCTCGAATTTGCAATCGGCACCAATATGGACCGCGCGCTCCTTCTGGTGGCAAACCGCCTCGACCGGGTGCAGGATTACCCGGACGAGGTCGATGAACCGACATTGGAAACCTCCGGCTCGGACGATAATCCGATTGCCTGGATGATCCTGAAACGGGAACCGGGCGTCACAAAGCCGATGCAGGAATTCGGTGACTTCGCGACCGACGTTATCGCCGAACGGCTTGAGCGGGTGCAAGGCATCTCTGCGATCAATGTCTTCGGCGGTGTTGAGCGCGAACTCCAGATCATCGTCAATCCGGCAAGACTTGCCGAATTCCGGTTGACCATCCCCGATGTCGTAAGCCGTCTCAGGGCCGAAAACATATCGCTCTCAGCAGGTGACGTCGAAGAGGGAAAACGCCGCTATGTTGTTCGCGCGGAAGGCGAACTCAATACGGTCGAAGCCGTTGAAGCGATTGTCTTGAGATCCGGTGCTGCGGGTGACGACGACACCTTCGGGCGGATTTTTGTGCGCGACGTCGCCGATGTGCAATTCGGCTATAAAGAACCAACGGCGAGGATACGCCAGAAAGGCGAGCCTGCCATTGCGCTTAATGCCGTCAGGGAAAACGGCGCCAACGTGATTGAGACAATGAACGGTCTCAGGGCCGCACTCGATGAATTGCGCGCGGTTGAGCTTGCAGCGGAAAACCTGACGATCGAGCAGGTTTATGACGAGACGATCTATATCGACGGCGCAATCGATCTGGTGATTTCCAATATCTGGATCGGCGGTCTTCTTGCCGCCAGCGTCTTGCTTCTTTTCCTGCGCTCGCCCAGCGCGACGCTCGTCATATCGCTTGCGATTCCGGTCTCGATTATCGCGAGTTTCGTAGCGCTTGCCGCCTTTGGCCGAACGCTCAACGTGATTTCTCTGGCGGGTATCGCCTTTGCGGTCGGTATGGTGGTCGATGCTGCAATTGTCGTCCTCGAAAACATCTACCGATTGCGACAGAAGGGTTTGCCGCCGAAGAAGGCGGCCTATGAGGGCGCACGGCAGGTCTGGGGCGCCATTCTGGTCTCGGCCCTCACCACCGTTCTTGTCTTCATCCCGGTTCTCATCATCGAACTGGAGGCAGGTCAGCTCTTCCGCGATATTGCGGTCGCAATCTCGATCAGCGTGATGCTCTCTCTGGTCGTTGCGATCACGGTCATTCCAGCCTTGTCGTCGCGGCTCCTCACTAGCAAGCAGAAGGAACTGAAAGTCCTGCCGCTTCCCGGCATCGATCATATCGGGCGGGCGTTTTCATGGCTGATGACGTCCTATGCAGCGCTCACGGTGCGTTTCCGCGTTCTGGGCCTTTTGAGTGTTGGCGCGATTACAGCAACGGCGATCTGGGCAGCGCTCACATATTTGCCGAAGCTTGAATATCTACCGGATGGAAACAGAAACCTTGTGTTTGGGGTTATTCTACCTCCTCCCGGCTACAACCTTGCAACAACGACGACGATTGCAGAACGCATTGAAGCCGTGGCGGAGCCTTTATGGTCAAAGGAAGAGAACGGCAGCGCGGAAGAACCGCCAGCGATGCGCCATTTCTTCTTCGTGGCACGGGGCGGCACGACCTTCCTCGGTGGCGCCGCACAGGATCCGAACCGGGTGACCGAACTCATACCGGTTCTCTCTCGGCCGATCTTCAGCGAACCCGGTACGTTCGGCTTTATCAATCAGCGCTCCCTTTTCGGCCGCGGGATCGGTGGTGGACGGGCGATTGAATTGAACGTCTCCGGCAGCAACCTTGCTGAAATCATCGGTGTCGCGCAGCAGGCAGCGGGCCTCATTGCCCAGAATTTCCCGCGCGAACAGGGTAACCAGTTCAGGCCGATACCTGGGCTTGAACTCGGCTCCCCGGAACTCCGTGTCGTGCCGGATCGTGTGCGGCTCGCCGATGCCGGGCTTAGCGCCAACGATATTGCGCTCACTTTGGATGCTTATAATGACGGGGTGCGGATCGATGAGATCACGGTTGGTTCGGACCGGCTCGATCTGACGCTCAAAGGCGATAGTGCGTTTACTCCGGGACAACGGACCCAGGATGTCGGCGACTTTCCGGTGATTGCGCCAAACGGAACGATTGTGCCGATCTCGACCTTGAGTTCGGTTGAACTCACGTCGGGGCCGACGGAAATCCGCCACCGCGAACGCTTCCGGACAATCACGCTTGAAATCAGGCCATCGGCCGCGATCCCGCTCGAAACAGCCCTTGAAATGTTACAGGAAAAAGTTGTTGAGCCGCTTGGCGAGAACGGACTTCCAGGCGATACACGCCTCTCCGTCACGGGGGCTGCCGACCAGTTGACGACCACATGGAATGCGCTTCAGATCAACCTTCTGGTGGCGCTTGTGATCGTTTTCCTTGTGATGGCCGTTCTGTTCGAAAGCTTCATCCTGCCGCTTGTGATCATGATTTCCGTGCCCGTTGCAGGGGCAGGGGGTGTCGCCGGTCTTGCGCTTTTGAACACCTATCAGACGCAACCGCTCGATATGCTGACCCTCATGGGTTTCGTGATCCTGATCGGGATTGTCGTCAACAATGCGATCCTCCTCGTCCACCAGTCGCAATATCATCTGCGGGTTGATGGGCTCTCCGTCGAAGAGGCAATCAAAGAGGCGACACGCAACCGTATCCGTCCGATCTTCATGTCAACGCTGACATCCGTCTTCGGCATGCTGCCGCTCGTCGTCTTCCCGGGGGCCGGATCAGAGCTTTACCGTGGTCTTGGATCCGTCGTGGTTGGCGGGCTTGCCTTCAGTGCAGTCCTGACGCTCCTTCTCGTCCCGCCGCTCCTGCGCCTCACACTGCGGCTTCCACGAGTAACGGAAGAAGACCGGATTCTTGCGGCGGCCAAGCAACCTGCGGAATAGGGGCGGGCTTTCGCGGGGCTAACCCTTTGCGAGGAATGAGACGGCCTCGCGTAAGCAGCTGTAGCCTTGACCGGGTCGATCACGCTATGCCGCAAAATAGCCCGCACCCGGACGCCAGGGGATATCGGTTGCGCCATAATCGATGCCCATCGTGTGGAGTGCACTGGTCACCTGGCTGCGGTGATGGGTCTGGTGGTTGAAGATCTGCACCACCATCACCCAGCGTGGAAAGGACGGCGGATCGTCGAAGCGCGGGCTTCGCATGACGATTGTCTCGGAGAGCCAGTCCTCGGTCCAGTCGCGGCCGCCTCGCGACAAGACATCATCCTGCTCAAGCCGGATGGCCTTTAGGTCTTCCCAGTCAGGCCACGCCATCTGATCGAATGGAACCCGCTCCGGCCTGGTGCCATCAAGGAAGGTCAGGATCGACCGGTTGATCATGCAGATATGGTCGAGTGTGTGGTGGATCGACTCGAAGAACAGTCCCCGGTCGCGCAGCCGTTCCTCTTGGCCGATGGCGTCGCAGAGCCCGTAAAGGGTGTCGTTCTGCCAGCGTGAATAGGCTGCCATCTCGGCAACGTAAGCGGGCGTTATCATGGTTGGGATCCCTCAATTGGAACGGATTGCCGCCGCAGCTAAAGCCTCCGGCAGCTGGAACGCGCAGGATTTAGATCTGCCGCAGATACCTCAAATTATTGAGCCGGTTTCCAGATCGCAATGGCCGAGACAGGCCGATCCTGTGCTATGGTGCACTGCATCATAAGTCGTGCCCCGTTTTTTAAAGCACAAAGGATTATTGCAATGTCTTTTCCAATCAAAATCGCTCTTATCCTGGCTTTGCTGCCGTCAGTAGCCCACGCCCAGGACTTGCCGCCCCTTCCTTCCCTTAATCTTGAGCCGACGGCCACCACCGTCTCCGGCCTTTCCAGTGGCGGTTTCATGGCCGTCCAGTTGCAGGTTGCGTACTCGAAGCGCATTGCCGGTGCCGGTATCATCGCTGGCGGTCCTTATGATTGTGCCGATGGGTTCCTCACCGAAGCCCTTCTCAAATGCATGGGCGGCCAAGCAGGCGGGCCGGACGCCACCGAGTCTGTGAAAACGATAGGAGAGCTTGCAGGAGAGGGGTTGATCGACCCTTCGGCCAATCTCGGCCCCGATCAGATCTATCTTTTCCATGGCGAGAGTGACGATACGGTCGCGCGGGTGACCATGGACGTGTTGCGCGATATGTACCTTGAATTCGGCGTGCCCGAAGGGAAGATTAGCTACGAGACCGGGAAATCGGTCGGCCACGGTTTCGTCGTGAAGAGTAGCGAACCAAAATGCGGGATTGTCAGGCCGGATTTCCTGATTGATTGCGATTTCGATCAGGCGGGGGACATTCTGAAAACACTCTATGGCACGCTCGATGAAACCGGTTCCCAACGCGACGACGGGATCGTGCTGTTTGACCAGGCCCGGTATCTTCAAGGCGCTGTCGGCATGGATGATATCGCTTTCGTGTATATTCCCGAGGCTTGCGAGAGCGGTGAAGAATGCCGCCTACACATTGCACTCCACGGGTGCAAACAAGGCCATGATACGATCCAAGAGACTTACGTCCGCTTCACCGGCTACAATCGCTGGGCTGAGGCGAACAATATCGTCGTCCTTTATCCGCAGGCGAAGAAAATTCCGCTGCCAATTTACAACTGGTTCGGTTGGGCGGAATGGTTGGGCTGGATAAATATCGCCGACTATAATCCGAATGGATGCTGGGACTGGTGGGGCTTTTCCGGGGATGATTATGTGAGCCGGGATGCGCCGCAGAACGCGGCGATCGCGCGTATGGCGGAAGCCCTTGGTGCGCCTTTGAGCGAATGACCAAATCGAAACGGCATCAAACCTCAGCGGCTGCGTGCAAAGGGCCATGAAATCGCTATACGGAGATAATAATCAACTGAGAAATCAAAAGGTAATAGGGTGTTCTTCATGCGGAGTCTTAAATGCTGGAATTGCAATTACCGCCACTGCCAGACCTCACGGACAGGGAAAAAGTCGCCGTCAGATCAAGGCAAGAGCATGAACTGTTGCGGCTTGGCGATCAGCTGAACCTGAAAGGCGGGCTTGAGGCCGCCCTGGCGCATTTCACAATGGATGTGGAACTGAGCGATCTTTTGCCGTCCGCTGTCCCGGATAAGTGGTTCGGCGTCACCGACATCGCCGCGAACAACAAGGAGGTCGAGGACTTCTACAACCACTATTTTGCAGGCGCGCGTGAAAACGGCATTCATGATTACGCGGGCTATGCAACGACGCAGCTCATGATGGATCGTTTGACGTCTCAATTGACCGAACTCGGATTGTTCTCTGGCCCGAAGCCACTGGTTGCGAACATTCCGACCGGCGGGATTGCGGCAATGATCGACCGGTCACCGGATTATGACCGGGCGATCATGTTTTATCCGGCCGGGCTTTATCTCTATCTGGGCGATTTTTGCAAAGTCGCCGCGCAGATGTTCCACCCTCTACCGCCCGAATTGATCAAGAGCGATCATGATCTGATGCATGCTATGGGGGTGTACGAAGATCAGTTTTATGGATTGGGACTGGCTCCGCTGTCGCCCCGGATCGGCGTGGAATTCGCGCACGCATTGGCAAATAGCTGTCTGGAAGATCACACCATTCGGCAGGAACGGCGCCAGGTGGGCCGGGAAAGCCGGTTCTTGTCGATGATGTTGAACAATTATGCGCAGATGTTCGTCTTTGCCCATGAGCTTGGTCATCAGGAGCTCGGGCATTTGAACGTCACCAATCCGACGCCGGAGCGCTTCCGGGCGGATGAAATCGCGGCGGATCGCTACGCTATCGAAGCCGTCTGCGCCACATCCGCCAACGAGCACGGCAGCGCAGCCCTTGGCTATTGGGGCGCGATCGCAGCGATGCTAGGCTTCGAGGCGCTCAATAACGCGCTCATTTTCTTTGACGGCAGATCGGCGGATGCATCCTGGAAAAACACCCATTATCCGCCGGTGGAACTGAGGCGCAATGCGCTTCAGAAAACAGCCGATCAGTTTCTGGATCGCAATGCCCTTGCGGCAAGCATCCAGGCGACCAATCTGATGAAAAAGGCGCTACATTATATCGG
>JBCDCZ010000260.1:0-6471 GCA_039180865.1 Pseudomonadota bacterium
GATATGGATGAAGGCACAAATGCCAAGGACCAGACTTCCCCATAGAATTTGCGTGGTCATGAAGAGCCCTTTTCTGTCAGTGCAACCAGCGATTGCCTCCGTCATTTAACAATGTAAATGTAGCGCTTAAGAAGCAAATTGCCGGGGTTACAATGCGTGTCTTACCTTTGTTTTTTTTAAGTCTTTTCACTTTGTCGGCGTGCAGCGAACAAGCCTTGGACGAACAGGCGTCCGAGCCTCCCGTCAGAGGGCTTAAGACAGTTGTAATCGCAGAAACGGAACAGACAACTGTCCGGCGGTATCCGAGCGTATTGCAGCCCGGGTCGATTTCAACACTGTCGTTTGAGGTCGCAGGACGCCTCGAGGAAGTCAATCTTGACGTCGGGCAACGCATAAGCGAAGGCGATATCCTAGCGTCCCTCGATACGACATCGCTTGAGATCCAGGTTCAAACGGCAGAAGCGACCCTTGCAGAAATGCAGTCGCTTGCACGCAATGCAGCCGAAGACGCGGAGCGCAAGGCAACGCTGCTAGAAAGACAGGTGGTCTCGAGAGCCATTGCCGATGAGGCACGCACCGAGGCCGAAACAAGTGCAGCCCGCGTTGTTCAGGCACAGCGCGAACTCGACAACGCCCGAGAGAATCTCTCGAAAGCGGAACTCATCGCCCCCTTCGATGGAATCATTAATTCTGTCGAAGTCGATTCCTTCGCCAATGTCGGAGTTGGCGGGGCGGTTGCCACGATTTACGCGGCAGATGCGTTTGAGAGCAGCTTCTCGGTGAGCTTTGAGGTGGTGAACCGGCTTGCGGTCGGGAAGAAAGTCAATGTCCGCCTTGCCGACAATCCAAGCGTCGTGCTTGATGGTCATGTCAGCGAACTCGGCGCGCGCGCTGATACCGTTTCCTCTTTCCCGGTCGTGGTAAAACTGAACGAAACGGACCCGTCAATGAAAGCCGGTATGGCGGTCGAGATCGCCATTGAGTTCACAGTCCCCCTTGGCGAAGGCTACAGCCTCCCCCTCTCTGTCTTGCCACTCGACGGTATCCTCGAAGAAGGACAGAAGGCTGAAGATCCAGGCAAAACACAGGTCTATGTCTATAACCCGGAGACAAGCACGGTCTCCCGCCGCGATGTCCTGATCGCTGGTGTCCGCGAAAATTCCATCATCATCGTGGATGGCCTCGAACTCGGTGAACGGGTCGCATCCGCTGGCGTCTCTTTTCTGAGAGACGGACAGAAGGTCAAACTCCTCAACGACGCGAACTGACGGGCCAGCGCGATGCAGTTTCTGACGGCTTTCGGCCTGCAAAAGACCCGGCTAACGATATTGGTCATGATCGGCCTCATCCTGCAGGGCTTGTTTACCTATACCCAGATGCCGAAACGGGAAAACCCGGCAATCACCATTCGCAACGCCCTCGTCACGGTCACCTTTCCGGGCATGGCGCCGGACCGGATGGAAGATCTAATCGTCGTTCCAATCGAGCGCAAAGCCCGTGAGATTGGAGAGATAGAAGACATCAACGTCCTGATTACAACCGGGCGGGCAGTCGTCACGCTCACCATTTACGACGCGATCCCAAAGGACGATCTTGAAGAGATTTTTCAGGATATCCGCAACCGGATGGAAGAAGTCGAGCAGGAACTGCCGGAAGGAACGCAAGGCCCCTTTGTCAACACGAATTACGGTGACGTTGCGATCGCAACCGTTGCCGTAACCGGCGAAGGCTTTTCAGACGCTGAGATCGAAGATGCCGCCGATGATTTAAGAACAAGCCTCTACACCATCGAAGGCATTACCAAGGTCACCTTGTTCGGTGTTCAGGAAGAACGGATCTGGCTCGAGATCGATTCACGCAAACTCGCTGCGATCGGCGTTCAATTGCCCCAGGTCATTCAGGATCTCCAAGCGCAGAATGTTATTCTACCCGCCGGTGAACTTGATGCTGACGGCACAACCCTCATCCTGGAAGCCAATGGCGATCTCGGCTCGGTTGATGAAATCGGCAATATCCTCACAAAAGTCGACGGGCTCGCGGGCTTTGTTCGATTGCAGGACCTGATGACGGTCCGTCGCGGCTTCATCGATCCTCCCGACAAACCTGTCACCTTTAACGGTCAATCGGCCGTCATTGTCAGCATAGAAATGGCTGATACCGAGGACATACAAAAGATCGGCGCACGGCTTGAAGAAGAAATCCCGCGATTTGAGGTCAGACAACCGATTGGGATCTCTTATTCTTTCTCCACATTCCAGGAGACGAATGTCACAACATCGATCAACAGCGCGCTTTCCAACGTCGCGCAGACCTTCGTCGTGGTTGTGCTGGTCATGCTTGTCTTTCTGGGCCTGACACCCGCGCTGATCATCGCGTGCATCGTCCCGTTTTCCGTCATGTTCGCCCTAATGGGCATGGCCTACATGGAAATCGAGCTGCAGCAGATTTCAATTGCGGCAGCCATCATTTCGCTCGGGCTTCTGGTCGATAACGGCCTTGTGGTGGTCGAAGATATTCAAAAGCGCATAGCCAATGGTGAAGATCCGAAAGATGCTGCGTTATCTGCCGGAGGTCAGTTCTTTACGCCGCTTGGCGTTGCATCCATCACAACCGTATCAGCCTTTGTTCCCATGCTCATTCTTGAAGGAACGGAAGGCGAGTTTGCCTTCTCTCTTGGCGCAGTCGTCGGTGTTGTTCTTCTCGGATCCTGGCTGAGCGCACTCTATGTCCTGCCGTCGCTGTGCGTCTGGTTCATCAGGCCAAAGAAGGATACATCCGATGCCAAACCAAGTCTGCTCGTTCAGATTTACGGCACGGTAATCGACAAAACGCTGATACTCGGACCGGTCATCATCCTGCTGTGTTACGGCGCCGTGGTTGCCTCCACGACGCTCTTCTCGTCAGTCAAACAGGAGATGTTCCCGCTCGCGGAACGTGCGGAATATCTGATTTATCTCGACATGCCAAAAGGGACCGCGATCAAACGCACGGCAGAAGAAGCGCGGGCCGTCGAAGCCTGGCTTCTCGACAAAGATCAAAATCCGGAAGTGAAGAACACGACTGTCTTTGTCGGCGATGGCGGACCAAGGTTCTACCTCGCGCTCAATCCAGCAGACACCGATCCGGCAAGTGCCTTTATCGTCATCAATACCGAGGATTTCGACGGCGCTGTAACGGCCGCTAAACGCGCGCAGGACTATCTCTTGGTCAACCATCCGGCCGCCCGTTTCAAAGTTAAACGGCTTTCCATGGGTGGCGGTGAATCCGGCATCGTCGAAATCGACATATCCGGCCCTGACGCCGATCAACTGCTTGCCTACGCCCGCGATGTGGAAGCAGGCTTTGCTGAGATCCCGGGAATTGTCCAAAACGAAAACGACTGGGGTAACAAATCGCTCAAGATGGTGATCAACGTCGCACAGGACAAAGCCCGCGAATTCGGCGTCACCTCCGAAGACATCTCCAACGTTATGGACACGTTCTTCTCGGGCACAGCCTATTCGACCTATCGCGAGGGAACAGACTCCATACCGATTTCAGTGAGAGCGAGCGAAACGTTCAGGGACAGTCTGGAAGATCTCGCAAACCTCTCGATCCCGGCTAATGGACAACTGATCTCGCTCGATCAGGTTGCAACCTTCGAACCCAAACTGGAACTCTCGCAATTACGGCGCGAGAATCAGGTGCGGCAGATCAAAATTTCCGGGAAGAGCGAAACTCTATCAGCGCTCGAGGTCGTCGCGCTGATGAAACCGACTTTGGACAGTCTTGGTCTGGAGCCTGAATACAATCTTCACATTGGCGGCGAGACGGAAAATTCATCCGACGTCAACGAGTTGCTGCTCGGCGGGATGCCGCTTGCAATCACCATTATGCTGCTTGCACTCGTCTTTCAGTTTAACTCGGCACGCCGCGTTCTTCTGACCTTCATGACAATCCCTTTGATCATCATCGGCGCACCAATCGCCCTTCTTCTGACCAGCCAGCCTTTGTCCTTCTTTGCAATCCTCGGCCTGATTTCACTGGCTGGCATTATCATCAACAATGCCATTGTCTTGATTGATCAGATCGATATCGAACGAGAGACCATGGCTTTGAAGGAAGCCGTCGTTGAAGCGTCGAAGAAGCGCGTGACACCCATTCTCCTGACCTCGCTCACAACGGTTTTGGGCCTCGTTCCAATGGCCGTTGCGGGCGGTGCCCTGTTCGAACCAATGGCGACTTTGATGATCGGCGGACTGGTTTTCTCGTCGATCCTCAGCCTCTTCTTTGTGCCGGGTGGGTATTACCTCTTCTTCCGCGGTTTCGGTAAGGCAGGATAGGCGTCAAGAAACACTGCCAATAGGTACGCTGTTAAAGACTGTCTAAAACCATTTATGAAGCGCAGGAAAACCAGGTTTAATACAGTGAATCAAACGACTAAGCTCGACTTGGTGAAAACAAGGACGCGAAAACACCTGCTCCAATCACTAGATATCTTTTTCTGAATCCCATTCCCGACGCATTGAAACAATGAGTTTTTGTTCCTCCTGTCTTTGATGAGCCTCCGCGAGAGTCCGCTGGTGCTCTAGATGCAAACGCATGGCATCGCGCGCGACCGTGGGATCGCCGTTCTCCAGGGCCGTGCAAATGGCAACATGTTGCTGGGCAAGCGCTTGCCAGGTAATCCTGCTTTCATGGCTTAATCTGTGACTAAGCTCAACGCCGCTTTGCATGAGGTCGTAAAGACTTCGGGCAACCTGAATGGAAACGACATTGCCACTGGCTTCGATAATCGCCATGTGAAATTCGGCGTCTGCTTGACGAGCCTTTGAAAGATCCCCCGCCTCGATCGCTTCGAGCATTTGCTGATTTATTTCTACTATTCGAGCGCAGTCGCTTTCGTTTCCGCTTGCTGCAACCTCGCTCGCACAGGCGGTTTCAAGCAAGATCCGAAATTTCAGATAATCGTCCCGCACCCTTGGGATGGAGTTCAGCAAAGTGACCATCGGGTCGCTTATTGAAGCGCCCAGATTTTCGGACACTCTCAGGCCAGACCCTCTTTTTGATATGAGCAACCCTTCGGTCGTGAGCGCTTTCAGAGCGGTCCGCAGCGTTGTTCTGGATATGCCCATTCGGTCACAGAGGTCCCGCTCCCCCGGTAAGACATCACCAGGCTTCAGTATGTCGAGCGCAATGAGTTCACGAATTTGGAGGGCCGTTGCATCGGAGACATTTGGCGTTTCAACGATTTTGAAGGGCATTTCGGAGACCATCTTGATTGTCATAAAGTCTGCTGGTATTACGATCATACCAATTTATCTGTCAGGATGCAAAATGAACCTTCACGATTGCCACAATTTTAAAGAGTTCAGACGCTTGGCGAAGAAGCGTCTTCCCTCTCCTATCTTTCACTACATTGACGGGGCTGCCGATGACGAGGTGACCTATCAAAGAAACACATCGGCTTACGATCACGTGGATCTTGTCCCCAATGTCCTGAATGGCGTCGCGGAAGTCGACATGAGTGTCACCGTTATGGGACAGAAGCTCGCAATGCCGCTTTATTGCGCGCCGACCGCGCTGCAGCGCTTGTTCCACTATGACGGCGAACGAGCTGTTGCAAAGGCAGCGTCGAAATTCGGAACGATGTTCGGTGTTTCATCGCTTGCAACGGTGAGCGTGGAAGAAATAGCCGCGATCTCCGATACGCCGAAGATGTTTCAGTTTTACTTTCACAAGGATCGAGGACTGAACGATGCGCTTCTCCAGCGAGCCAAGGAAGCCAAGTTCAACGTAATGGCACTGACGGTTGACACCATAACCGGTGGGAATCGAGAGCGTGATCTCAAGACCGGCTTTACCTCTCCGCCAAAGCTCACGCCATCCAGTCTCTTCAGTTTCGCGACCCATCCGATGTGGGCCTGGAACTTTCTGACAAAGCCAAAATTCGATATGCCGCACCTTTCCGGATATGTGTCCGAAGGGACCAATCTTGCGGTCTCCGTCGGCGAGTATTTTTCGACCATGCTTGATCAATCAATGAACTGGAAGGATGCGGAAAAGCTCTGCCGGGACTGGGACGGTGAATTTGCTCTCAAAGGTATCATGAGCGTTGAGGATGCAAAGCGTGCCGTCGATATTGGCTGTACCGGAATAATGGTCTCAAACCATGGCGGCAGACAACTTGACGGATCACGTGCTCCATTCGACCAACTGGCCGAGATTTGCGACGCGGTTGGTGATAAAATCGATGTAATCTGCGAAGGAGGCATCCAACGCGGAACGCATGTTCTCAAGGCGTTATCTTTGGGAGCGAAAGCCTGTTCTGGTGGTCGACTTTATTTGTATTCGCTAGCGGCGGCGGGACAAGCCGGTGTTGAAAAAGCGCTTGGAAACTTCAGAACAGAAATCGAAAGAGACATGAAGCTCATGGGCATCAAGAGCTTGGACCAATTATCTCGCGATAATTTGCGGTTTCGGTAAGGGGGA
>JBCDCZ010000261.1:0-6456 GCA_039180865.1 Pseudomonadota bacterium
GTTGGAACATATCAAGATGACGACGGATGGGCGAACCGAGTTCATCATCATTGTCGATATCAACATGCCACGCTGCAATGGCTTCGAACTGCTTGATCTCATTCGTGCGCACGACGCCTACCGCGAGACTCCTGTGATTATGCTCTCCGTATCAGACGATGAGTCCGACATCTTTGAAGCCTTCGAACGTGGGGCGAATGGATATGTTGTGAAACCGTTTTCTTCCGATGAATTCTTCGCCGCTCTGTCAAATGTCCCCAGTGTGAAACAGCAGATTGTTCAATGATATCGAGAGTCTTTTGGCAATGAGCGCCGTTGAGCTTTCCTGAGCGCCGTCACAGAAACGAGAATTTGTTCCCGCCATCGCGAAGAGGAATCTCCTTGTTTGATGCTACGTCAAATTCACACTCTCACAGGACAATACCAGCAAACCGGTTGAGGGGTGTATTGATGCCCAAGTCGGAACGGTTCACGCCGCTGGCCGTATTGACGGTTTCTTTGTGTTTGGTGGGCGTGGCGTGGCACTTTGCGGCGCTTCATTTTGGTGGTTCTCCGGGTGAACGCGGTGTCGGTCCATCAGGATTTTGGCGCGGGACTGATTATCTGGCACCGGGTGCAATTGCGATCGCATTGGCCGGCTTCACTCTTACAGCTGTTGCCTACAGCCTGGTGAAGTCTCTGGCATCGAATTATCGTCGGGTCCGGCTTTCCGGGGATTTGAAAGATTCGCAAATCGGCTTTTTGAGCCGCGGCGCAGAAAGTCTGGCGCGGCGCGAGCGCTGTTGCCATGAACAAAAGGCGGCAACCCATCTTGAACTTGAGCGGGCGAACGCATCTCTTGTTCAGCTTTCTTCAATCGCGGCGCATGATCTCAGAGCTCCGCTCAGAAGGATGGACGCGTTTGTCGGTATCCTTCGCGAAGACTATGCCGAACGCTTGGATTCCGACGGTCTCGATATCCTCGCCCGCGTTGAAAAAGCTGCCGCGCGCATGCATCTGATGGTTGATGCGCTTTTGAATTATTCAGCACGCCGTTTATCGAAAGAAACGATGCAAATTACGGGCGCACGCGCTCTGATTGATGGGGTCATCCGCGTAAGGTATGCCGGTGATGTGGCCTGGACTATAGAAAACCGCCTCGGTCCATCCGCAAGTATCAATTGCGATCCCGCGCTTATCTCCCACGTCTTCGTTCAACTTCTCGATAATGCGATCAAGTTTCAGGGCGAGCAACCGCTCCATATGGTGGTGGACGAAGTCGAGGCTGACGATGGCTTTATCGCAATCAGTTTCGCAGACAATGGTATCGGTGTTGAACCGGAATTCGCAGATAAGATTTTCGAGATCTTTGCCCGTCTTCACAACGAGGACGAATATGATGGTGCCGGCATGGGCCTTAGCATCTGTCACAGGGTGGTATGTGACCACGGTGGGACGATCCTGTGCGATCGATCTTATCAGGGCGGTGCCCGCTTTATCGTTACCCTTCCGCGTGGAGCGGCTTGATACTGCAGTCGCGCTCTCAGCAAGCATTAACCGAGTAAGCAAGGCCTCTCCTTCGGCTTCTTGTTCTTCAAGCAGCCTTCATGGGTCTTCTCACCAGATTGAAGACACCGCCTGCGGTCTCGACCAGATCGAGGTCTGAGACCGAACGGCAGATTTCCTGCCATGCTGCGATATCAAGCGGTTTACCAACGAAAAAATCCGCTCCGCCCGCTGCAGCGCGTCTGCGATCGCCAGGATCGTCCGATCCGCTGCAAATACCGGTCACGATACCTGACAGGCGGTTTGTTGCCCGCAGGTGCCTGATGCCATCCAACCCGGATTCGCAGGGCAGATTGAGGTCAAACAAAACGAGGGGCCCGGTCAGGGTATTCGTGTCCCACTTCTCGATTGTTCGCATGAAATCCGCGACGCCAAAAAAATGGATGATCTTGACGTTTATCTTTGATCGGCGCGTAGCGATTCGAGAGATGAAGTATTCATCTTCACAATCATCAATCAAGATGACGGTATTCATCATGTATTGGTCCATAGAATTCCGCCCTCATGATTCCAGTCATTAGAATACGTGTTTAGTTCTTATGGACCCCGCGATGATTTTATTGTGTCAATAATTAATGACAAGTTTCAATGTAAAGAAAAATATTCAGTCGGTTACTCCCATTTATTTGGTAGAAACAAATAATTCTACGTTTGACAAATGTTCCAATGCTTCTGCTGACCTCTGTTTTTCAATCGTTGCCATTTTGTAAAGGGATTTTTCCGAAACCGTCTACGCGCGTTTAAGGGCTTAGCGCTAAAGTCGAATGGCGTTTTGTCAAAGCGGCTTTCCCATCCCACCGGCCGTCCAACGCAAACCCTGCATTTTGGCGGCCGGATTTCGCATCCCCGGCCGCCAATTCTTTTGCTGCGGATCTCCTCCGAAGCTTTGGATCTTTGCTTTACCTCGCTTTTGTTTTTGAGGAGATTGCAAGCTGTCGGACTTTTTAGGAGATCGGTCCCGCCCATGACGGACATTTTGAGCGAAAGGATCCTCGATCATCCCACCCTCGGGGTCGATCACGCAGGATCGGGTGACTTTCTGATTTTTCTCCACGGGATCGGCGGCAACCGAACAAATTGGGTCGAGCAGCTTGGATATTTTGCGCCAGACTATCAAACCGTCGCATGGGATGCGCGCGGATATGGGCTCAGTGATGATTATGATGGGTCGCTAGATTTCAGCATGTTTTCCCATGACCTTCTCCGTGTGCTTGATCACTTCGACGTTGAAAAGGCGCATATATGCGGGCTTTCCATGGGCGGTCTGATCGCTCAGGACTTCTATGCGCTCTATCCTGACCGGGTGAAGTCTCTCTCGCTGGTTGCCACATTCACTGGGTTCGATCACCTGACGGAGGAGGAGCGTCGGCGTTTCGTGGATCTGCGTCGGAAACCGCTGATTGAAGAGGGAAAAGAGCCGCGTGATATCGCACCCAATGTCGCTCAGATCCTTGCAGGGCCGGATGCCAGTGACGAAAACTTGGACCGTCTCATCGAGAGCATGGCCGCGCTCCATAAAGAGAGCTACGTCAAAACGATTGAGGCTATGGCGCATTATAAGAGACGCCTTGATCTCTCCGAGATCGTGGTTCCGTGTGCCTTGATCTTCGCTGAAAACGATAGTCTCGCGACACCGGCCATTGGCTCTGATATGGCGCGCGCAATACCCGGCGCTTCCTATATCGAGTTTCCCCGAACCGGACATCTGATCAACATCGAGAAGCCTGACCGCTTCAATGAAACGCTAGGCGCGTTCCTGTCTTCCGTTCGATCAGGTTGAATTCACGACCGGATGGCGGATGGTGCCGATCCCCTCCACATGAGCGACAATAACATCGCCAGGCCACATCCATTCCTGAGGCGTACGCCCTGCCCCGACGCCGGACGGTGTTCCTGTTGCGATGATATCGCCGGGCTCCAGGGTCATGCCGGTTGAGATGTCAGCGATCAGGGTTGGTACATCGAACAGCAGATGTTTGGTGTTGGAATTCTGCTTCTCGACCCCATTCACGGTGAGCCAGAGATCGAGCGTATGAGGATCGGTGATTTCGTCCGTTGTGACGATGACCGGCCCGAACGGGGCATAGGTGTCTTGTCCCTTCGAGAAGATCCATTGACCGGCTCTACGGTTGTCACGGGCGCTGACATCGATCATGACGCTATAACCAAAGACATGGGCCATGGCGTCCTCTTTTGAAACGCGGCGGGCCGTCCGTCCAATGATGACGGCAAGTTCAACTTCCCAATCGAGTTGCTGCGTGATCTCACCGTTGTGTTCAATTGGTTCATCTGGCCCGATGATCGCCGTTGGCGGCTTTGAGAAAATGACCGGCTTTTCCGGCAATTCCTTGGCTGTGTCGAGTGAGCGGCTCGATTCCTCAATATGATCGACGTAGTTGAGGCCGATACCGAAAACGTTCTTGCGAGGTCTCGGGATTGGAGCCAGTAGTTTGGCGTTTTCCAATGGGCGCGCTACACCGGCGGGCCTGCGGTCAGCGCTTTCATCCAGCGCCCGCTTCAAAGCGTCCAGCATATCCGGACCTTCGTCGATGAGATCCAGCATCCTGTCGGGGAATGGTGTTCCAAGCGCTTTGCCGAGCGCGGAAACGTCGATGATCATATCGTCCTTGACGATGCCAAGTCTCGCTGGCGCTTCAACACCTGCCCGATAAGTTGAAAGCTTCACTATGTATGCTCCGGTGTGCGGGGATCGTCGATGATGGGCTGGTTGCCGTTGTTGTCGCCAAATGCTTCTTCGCGGTAAAGTCCGAGCGCGCGCATAACCGGCAAATCATTCAGACAGAAGAGGCACGCATCGTCCTTGTCAGACCCGTTGATATGCTCATGCCATGACCAGGACGGTACACAAAAGATGTCGCGCTCCGACCAGTCGTACCGTTTTCCGTTGATGATTGAATGCCCGTGTCCCTTTGCCACGTGATAAAGGAAGCTGCCAGTATGGCGGTGAGCGCGCGTCGCCTCGCCGGGCCGGAGCATCTGCATGCTTGCACCAAGGGTCTGCATCACCGGTCCTGATGTGACCGGGTTGATATACTCCATCATCACGCCGTCGAAAGGCGACCCGTCCGTCGATGCGGCAAATTTAGTGAGCGCTTCATAGGTGACCTCCCATTCATATTTGAACATCGGAGAATAGTCTTTTGGCCAGGGCGTGCCAGCCGGCGTCAGACCCGGATTACCCCAGGTTCCGGTCATATCGTCGACTGGATAACCGACAGCCTGTTGAAGATCGGGATGGACTTCATAGAAGTTTGCTTCAAGCGCGTTGACGAGTGGAATATCGAGGCCGTCCTGCCAGATGCAGACCGTTCCGTCGGCTTCCACCGCATGTTCGTGCCATGTGCCATTGGGGGTGAGAACAAAGTCGTTCGCGCCAAGGGTCATCTTGTGACCATCGACGATTGTATAAGCGCCCTCTCCCTCCATGATGAAACGGATTGCCGATGCTGAATGCCGGTGTGCCGAGGCGACTTCGCCCGGGTTCATGACCTGTAAGCCGGCGTAGATCCATCCGACGGCTGCAGCCACATCCGCCCGGCCGGGATTCTTCATGTAGATGACGCGGCGGCCTGCTTTTTCAGGGGTCACAAGATCAAGTGCTTTCAGGACATGGTCGCGCAAATCGCCATATCGCCAAACAACCGGAACGGATTGAGACTTCGGTTCCCAGGGCTCGATCTTGTTCGCTACGGTCCATAAAGCACCGGCATCATAGGTTTCGAGCTCTTCGTAATAGGCGACGAGTTCGGGAGAATCTTCAACATTCGCGCGCCCGATTACGTCCTCCCGATAGGTGTCGTGTCTGGATGACATCTCGCTCCTCCGTCTCTCCAGCCCTGCAGAGCAATCAGTCTAGCGGGGGTCTTTCGGATTCGGAAGGCTTTAAGGGGAAGCAAGGTCGCGACGATCTTAAGAGCTATTTGATGATGCCGCGGCGCAGCGCGGTGGCAATCGACTGTTCCCTCGTGCGCGTTCCAAGTTTTGTCTTGATCGAGTTCAGGTGAAAGTTGACGGTCGCGACTACGACATCCATTTTCTCGGCAATATCTGTGTTCCGGTAGCCTTCTGCCAGCCAGAAGAGCACTTCGCGTTCCCGATCGCTCAAAGGATTTCTACACGGTCCGGGTGCGTAGCAAAAAGTAAGCCCATCAGCATCGGAAAGCAATCCTGGCAGGAAGCACTGGGCGACGGCGGCTCCAAGACGTACGGCATCCGGTTCTTCTCCGATGAGGTCGACTAGGGCGTCTTGCTCTCCATTGATACCGAGATTGAGGCCGAATGCGTAGTCGCGCCGCTCGTTTCGAAATGGAAACAGCATGGATGACCGGATGCCAATTTCGCTCACCTCATCCAGCAGCGAGACAGATCGAACCGGGTCTTTCAGATGGTCCGTTCGGGTCGTCTCACGAGAGTAAAGGAATGGCTGCCATTGGTTCACGATCCAGCCTGGAAAGGGATCGATCCGCTCATATTGTTCGCGCACATAGTGCTTCATGAATGAAGGATCCATGTTGCTGAAAATGCGCTCGACCGATCCCCGGTCACTTCGAATGACGCCGTAGGTCACGGTGTCAAAGCCAAGCTTGCTGAAATAGGATTCTGTTTCAGCCCATACCTCGCCCGACGTTTGCGCATCGCAGAGCGTGTTAAAGAATTCCAACGTAAGGTCGTTCAACATGGCGATATATGTAAGCTTGGTTTTCTGAAATCGGGTTTGAGACAGTTTAATATGGGTGTCAATACGGTGGCGTTAACCGTTCAACCGACAAACGCCGCAGAGTTTCGGATGGTCAGATCGCCTTGAGCGGGCTAAGGAAGGAATCGACGCACCCGCAATCCGGATAACCGTATTGTTTTGGCGTTCGAAATGGAGTTGTTGATCATGAAAGA
>JBCDCZ010000262.1:0-6456 GCA_039180865.1 Pseudomonadota bacterium
AGTATGGAAGAAGCGTGGGAGTTTCGGCTCATCCTCGCAGTCTCTTTCGTGCTTTGCCTGATTTACGCAATGCTCACCCGGCTTATGCCGCGGTCCGGGCAAGCGGCGCAAACCGGTTTGCCGACCGGACACAGACCGGCGACTTCCATTTTTGCAGAGGCACGATCCGCGGCCTACGCCGCTGCTGGCTACGCCTGCCAGCGCTAAGCGGTACGCGTTTATTTTCAACGGTTTTCGTCTGCCCGGTTCGGGTGGGCGGGAATGGTGCAGCGTCCAAACCTGCATCAAGCCTTGCCGCGAGGTCTTAACGCGGTACTCGGCCGAAAGGCAATTAACGTAGGAGGTTAGCTATGTCTACCAAATCGCTCTCGGGCCTCACCGAAGGGGAAGCCCAGGAGTTCCACAACTTCTACATTCAAGGGTTCATGATCTTCGTGGCTGTTGCCGTCGTCGCTCATTTCCTTGTGTGGTTGTGGCGTCCTTGGTTCGCTGGGCCAGAGGGCTTTGCCTCTCTCGAAGGCGTAACGCAAACAGCAGCATCCGTGCTGCCCATGCTTGTATAAGGAGACCATGACATGTGGAGAATCTGGATGGTCTTCGATCCGCGCAAAGTGTTGGTTGTACAGGGAATTTTCCTGTTTTCACTAGCAGCGATGATTCACTTCGTCCTGCTCAGCACCGACCGCTACAACTGGTTCGAAGGCAACCCCATCACAACGGGGCAAATCGAACTTCAGATCGAGGAAACCAAACTCGGCTGACGCCTGACATGAAACGACAGAGGGCGGCAACCCGAATGGGCGCCGGCCTCTGCCAATAAGGTCATTTCGCTCGTCCAGTCCGGACGTGAACGCATCGCAGGAGGCAAGTCTTATGGCATTGCTCAGTTTCGAACGAAAATATCGTGTCCGCGGCGGCACTCTAATCGGCGGTGACCTGTTCGATTTTTGGGCAGGCCCGTTCTACGTCGGAGTTTTCGGGCTCACGACGATCTTTTTCTCCGTCCTTGGCACGCTTCTCATCATTTATGGCGCCGCGATCGGCCCAAATGGGGATGTTGGTGGTGCAACTTTCATCATTTGGCAGATCTCGATTGATCCGCCGGCCGAAGAACTCGGCCTCGCTTTCGCGCCGATGAAAGAAGGCGGACTCTGGCAGGTGATAACCATATGTGCGCTTGGTGCTTTCGGCTCGTGGGCGCTTAGGGAAGTCGAAATCTGTCGCAAACTCGGCATGGGTTACCACGTTCCCTTTGCTTTCTCGGTTGCGATCTTCGCTTTTGTCACGTTGAACGTTATCCGACCGGTTCTCATGGGATCCTGGAGCCACGCATTTCCTTACGGGATCTTCACCCATCTCGATTGGGTTTCGAACGTCGGATACGCTTATGGGAACTTCCACTACAATCCGGCCCATATGATCGCGATCACGTTCTTCTTTACAACGTGTCTGGCGCTTGCCCTTCACGGCTCACTTGTCTTGTCCGCGACCAATCCCGGTGATGATGACGTCGTTAAGTCTCCGGAATACGAAGATACCTATTTCCGCGATCTTATCGGCTATTCTGTCGGTACCCTTGGTATTCACAGGCTTGGTCTTTTCCTCGCGTTGAATGCAGGTATCTGGAGTGCGATCTGCATCGTGATATCCGGTCCGCTCTGGCCTGAACAACCCTGGGCCGATTGGTGGGAATGGTGGCGCGCGTTACCGCTTTGGGCGCTGGCCGACTAATCAGGAGAATGGATCATGCGTGAATATCAAAACATTTTTACGAACATCCAGCTGCGCGCCGAACCGGAAATGGGGATTGAGCTTCCCGTCGGCGAACATCGGGAAGGCAAGCCATTCTTCTCTTACTGGATTGGCAAATTCGGAAACGCACAGCTCGGCCCTCTTTATCTTGGGTATGCGGGCGTAGCATCGGTTCTGACCGGTGTCGCAGCGTTTGTTCTGATTGGGTTTAATTACCTAAAGCAGGTGGATTTCAATCTTTCGCTCTTTTTCCGTGATATGTTCTGGCACTCGCTTGAGCCGCCAGCAGCGGAATACGGGCTTGGCCTGGCACCGCTTTATGAGGGTGGCATGCATCAGATCGTAAGCCTCCTATTATTGATCTCGGTGATGACCTGGTGGCTCAGGACCTTTTCAAGAGCGCGGGCACTCGGCCTTGGGATGCATGTCCCGCTCGCTTTCCTCTCCGCGATTTGGCTCTTCCTCGTGCTTGGTCTTATCCGGCCGATCATGATGGGCGACTGGTCGGAGGCTGTGCCCTATGGCATCTTCAGCCACCTCGATTGGACGAACAATTTCTCGCTCAATTACGGCAACCTCTTCTACAACCCGTTCCATGCACTCTCCATTGCCTTCCTCTACGGGTCGGCTCTGCTGTTTGCCATGCATGGCGCGACGATCCTGGCTGTCGGCAAATATGGCGGTGAACGGGAGATCGAACAGATCACCGATAGGGGTACGGCTTCAGAGCGGGCGGCCCTCTTCTGGCGCTGGACCATGGGCTTCAATGCGACCATGGAATCCATCCACCGCTGGGCTTGGTGGTTTGCGTGCCTTACCACAATCACGGGCGGCATCGGCATCCTCCTCACTGGGACGGTCGTTGACGATTGGTTCGGCTGGGGTATCAAGCACGGTCTTGCGCCAGGCTAGGCGCGATGTCGACACAGTAGAAAACGTACAGCACACACCTCATCCCCGTGGCTTGTTCCACGGGGATTTTTTGTTCTTAGGGAAACGCAGCAGAGGCCATTTCAATCCGGTAAGGGAGGGAGCTGGAGCGCCTCTTTCGGACAAAATCCGGTCTTCGGCTTTTGGTGAAGGATGAAGCAGGGGCCGGGCTGGCCGATATCAAGCTTTAAGCGGTTTGTTGTGGTTTGCGAGGTTTGGATGGTTGGAGCCGCACTTTAACTTGAAGTAGTATTTCTGAATCAAAAGAAAGGTTTGGAATGGTTTTTGATGATCCGGATTCGACTTCTTCAGATCAAAAACTTCCATTGAATCCGAGCGACCTTTCGGCGATGAATCGGTTTCATACTCTTTTAGCGTGAAATAACATGAAGTTCGGGTTCGCAAGCTCCGCCAGGGCGCATCGGTTGGGCCCACGACTCATCGGATACCCGCGCGTTAGCCCTCTATGGGTGCGGACTTGCTTTCGTTAGAAAACACGCGGAATCCGGAGGCTAGCATCCGATAGGGCACGATCAGGCGGTTGTCAGCTCTGTGCTGTGGGTGACCAGCCGATGGGCGTCCTCGCCCTTCCAGGATCCCTCTGCTGCAATCACATGGAAGCGGGCGAAGAGGTCTTCTGAAAACCAGTCTCGCTCATGGGCGGCCTTTGCGGCTTTGGCATGGGCGGTGTTCTGATAGGCAAACCGCATCATCGCGGTTCGGTCGCTCCAAACGGAAAATGTCACCTGGTGGAGCCAGGGGATTTCACCGATACCAAGCTTAAAGAGAAGACCATCTTCGCGGGTTGTATCGTCGCTGATTTCCGGCACGCTGCGCCAGAACTCCAGAAGCCGCCGCTTGCGAATTGATGCCCGTGTCAGAATGCCAATCGGTTCCGGCGAAGGAAGTTTTCGGAGACCCTCATCCACCTCAAACGGTTTTTTACCATCCCACGATCCGGTTGTGTGGAAGGTGGAAAGATAGACGCTCAGTGCTTCTGATGATCGGTCGAAGTAGCGCTGAAAAACGGGTGCGCTGGAGAGCGCCATCTGTGCTTCCTCTCGTGAAGAAAAGGCCGCCATGACGGCATAGACGCCAAAGTTCGGAACGGGCGTGAAGCTCTCTCCGGATCCGCTGCCGAACAATTTATAGAACTGAAGCCCGTCGATTTTCCGCATGCTGGCGTGGGCAAACTGCATCTGACTGAAGGCCCATAGCTTGTTTGCAAGGCCTTCAAAGCGGAAAACAGAGAGTGTAACCGTCTGCATATATTCCTTCTCCTGCGTTGTTCCTACGCATCTATGAAGGCTGTTTATGCGACGGCGCGCGCCAGTGCACATTGCGACCAGAGCTCATGGAGTGCCTGGATCAGATGATCGATATCGGCATCCGAGTGAAGCGGCGACGGGGTGAAGCGCAGCCGTTCGGTCCCCTTCGGAACCGTCGGGTAATTGATCGGCTGGACGTAGATCCCGTAGTGATCAAGAAGAAGATCACTGATCCATTTGCACTTCACCGGATCCTTAACCATCACCGGAACGATGTGGCTTGGGTTCGGAAGGTGCGGGATGCCGAGACGGTCAAGACCGGCGCGCAGGCGAGCGACGCGTTCCTGGTGACGATAACGCTCGATCTCGCTCTGTTTCAAATGGCGAATGCTCGCAAGAGCACCCGCAGCGAGTGACGGTGGAATAGCTGTCGTAAATATAAAACCGGAAGCGAAGCTTCTTACAAAGTCGCACAGTGCCTCTGAGCCGGTGATATAACCGCCCATCACGCCATAGGCTTTGCCAAGCGTTCCTTCGATCAAGGTGACACGATCCATGAGACCTTCACGCTCTGCGATACCGCCACCGCGCGGACCGTAGAGTCCCACCGCGTGGACTTCATCGAGATAGGTCATTGCGCCATGCTTATCGGCCACATCGCAGATTTCAGCGATCGGCGCGATGTCGCCATCCATGGAATAGACCGATTCAAAAGCAACAAGTTTGGTTGTGCCAGGCTCGGCTTCGCTCAGGAGACGATCAAGGTCTTCCGGCGAATTGTGCTTCCAGATTTTCCGGTTCGCTTTCGAATGCCGCATTCCCTCGATCATGGATGCATGATTGAGAGCGTCCGAATAGATTGTGCAATTTGGGAGGCGTGTTCCAAGAGTCGAAAGCGCTGCCCAATTCGAGACATAGCCGGATGTAAAGAGAAGAGCGCCTTCCTTGCCATGAAGATCGGCAAGTTCGCGTTCGAGAAGAACATGGTTGTGATTGGTTCCCGAAATGTTGCGTGTGCCGCCTGCGCCCGCGCCGCAATCATCGATGGCTTCGTGCATGGCAGCGGTGACTTTCTCGTGCTGACCCATGCCGAGATAATCATTGGAACACCAGACGGTGACCTCCTGGGTCCCGTTTTCGGTGTAACGCGTTGCCTTCGGGAACCCGCCCTTATGCCGCGAAAGCTCCGCAAAAACGCGATAGTTTCCTTCGTCACGCAGATCGTTGAGCTGACTTTTGAAAAATGCCTCAAAATCCATTCCATAGTCCCCTTACATCCAGGAGCTGAGCTCCAAATAGTACGGCTTGCGAAATCTGCAAACCCTTCTCCTCATTTCTTTTCCGGACTCTTTCGTCCAAATTGCCGCAGACCATTAAACCGTCGCTCCCTTAACCGGCGCAGAAAGACTGGTCTGGCGGGTTGTATCAAAGTCGGTTGCCGTTGCGTCAGATCCGTCGTGGGTAGCTCCTGTGTCAACAGAAACAGGCTTGCCGAGCAGGGTTGCAACGGGTTTCGAGGTGTCCTGACCCAGGAAACGGCCCCAGAGTTTCATCTCGTTAAACGGCAGAATGAGAACCCAGTGTTCAAAGACAGCAAGAGCGAGGAGCGTTGTGCATAAAACGGCCGCGGTCGTGGTAACCGGCCCGCTTTCCGTCATTCCCGTGGCGATTGCGTAGATGGCACCGGTGAGCACAAGGGTCGCAAGTGTAACGGAAACCGGGAAGAACGCACTGATCCGAACGGTGTTGAAATAGCTCGCCAGATAGGAAAGGCGCAGCGGCATCATTTCGACTGCCATGTTTGGTACGCCGAAATAAAGGTTGAGTTTCGCGCTGATGCGCATTGCCCAAAGAATGAGATAGGTAATGAGGCCGACCTGGTTGTCCCCCAGGAGCGACATAGCGAAAATGAGAAGGCCACCTACAAGAATGGCGAGCTCATGGTAGAGCATCGTTTGGAAGGCCAGGCTGAAGCGCTGCATTCCCCTGGCACCTTCCGGGCAGGGCGCTCGCCGCGGGCCTGTGACGAACCCGTAAACGAAACTCAGTTCGTGCCAGCCCCAGATCGCAATTGCTGCGGTAAAGGCGGCATAGGCTGCTACCGTATCCTTCGAATTGGCAGTAAGGGAGAGGACGGCAAACCCACCGAGCGCGAGCACCGTCGCGGTGATCATGCCCGCGACGTGGGAGTTTGCCGGTTTGCGGCCTAGCCACAGGATGTAACCGGTCGCAAACCACCACACGCCAACGGCGAATAGGGCAGGCACGACATAAGTGGTCACAGTGGATGCAGTCATTGCAGGTGCTTTCTCCCTACCAGACCGGGTGGAGTCGGCTTGTTGCCGGGATCGTGTTTTTCTGGGAGGGGATCATGTAAGCGCGTGCGAAGCAGGCAAATGCCCTTGCCCCAAGCCAGGCTTTTTTCACCGGTTTCAGGATTCCGCCCTCCTCCTCGACGCGTCCCATCGCAATGTTGATCTCATTCATCTTTTTCAGCATTCGGCGG
>JBCDCZ010000263.1:0-6429 GCA_039180865.1 Pseudomonadota bacterium
GGCCGCAAGCCCTGGAAGATGTGAACCATGCGACCGCCAGGAAAATCGGGCCTCAAGCCGTCTCGACATAGACCCAAGACACGCGAGAAGCTCGACAGCAGACCGAAGAAGACCGCTGCTCCGCGTAAAACCTCGACCGACGCCCCGACGCATGGTCGTGAGCCGGAACCAGCCGCCAAAAACAGCGTGAAGCCGCAACGGCGTGCTTTGTCTCCCGGACCGTCTTCGGAAATGATCGCGCCAATTATACTCACAGCATCCGAATTTTCTGATTACGAACTCATAGATTGCGGGTTCGGTGAGAAACTCGAGCGGTATGGCCCGTACTTGATCGTAAGGCCCGAAGGACAGGCGTTGTTTCAACCAAGCCTCGAAATTGAGGCATGGCAGCGCGCCGATGCGGTTTTCGCAGGCGTTGGAGAAGATGACGACAAGGGGCGATGGCGCTTTCAGAACCAGCTTAAAACAGCGGCCCTTGAGGACGCCTGGCCGATCAGATTTCGCGATGTCAGTTTCCATGCGCGCTTCACGGCCTTTCGGCATATGGGTTTCTTTGCTGAACAGGCAGCCCATTGGGATTGGATTTCCAACCAGATCCGGCTGGCGGGTCGTCCGATCAAGGTATTGAACCTGTTCGGTTATACCGGTGTCGCCAGTCTTGTCGCCGCCGCAGCCGGAGCATCTGTGACGCATGTCGATGCATCGAAGAAGGCGATCGGCTGGGCACGTGAGAACCAGACCTTAAGCGGACTTGGCGATGCGCCCATTCGCTGGATCTGCGATGACGCTGCCAAATTCGTCGCGCGGGAAGCACGGCGCGATAACGCCTATGACGCGATCATTATGGATCCGCCGAAATATGGAAGGGGTCCGAAAGGCGAGGTTTGGCACTATTTCGACGATTTGCCGGAATTGATGCATTTAACGCGATCGATTCTCAGTAGGACGCCTCTGTTTTTCCTTTTGTCCTCCTACGCGATTCGTGCGTCTTATCTGGCAAGTCACGAGCTTGCCCGCGATGTCTTTTCGGGTCTAGGCGGTAAGATTGAATCGGGCGAGCTTCTCATCAATCAGGCGAAGAGCGATAGATCGATCTCTACGTCGCTTTATACGCGCTGGCACAATGGCGAGGTTCAAAACGGATGAAGACGCCACAGACTGCGCGCACAGGCGTCTACAAAGAGATTACCAGCGTAAGCAATCCGGTCATCAAGGATTTGCGCGGACTTTCCATGCGCAAGAACAGGCAGGCGACAAATCGGTTTATGACAGAGGGGCTGAAACTCGTCGCTGCCGGATGCGAAGCCGGGTGGACGCTTTCGGTCTTTCTGTTCGGCGAAAAAGCCGCAAGCAACCAACTTGTTATGGATCTGGCAGCACTCACCAAATCGCGGGGCGGAATGGTGTTGAAAGTCTCGGAACCCGTCCTCCAGAAACTCTCACGCCGCGAAAATGCACAAACCGTGATCGGTATTTTCGAACAGGCCCTGGCGCCAGCGACCGCAATTCAGGCCAAGGCTCACTCGTTGTGGGTCGCGCTGGATGGTGTCAAGGATCCGGGAAACCTTGGAACAATTGTTCGAACCGCGGATGCAGCGGGCGCTACGGGCACTATCCTGATTGGTGAGACAACAGACCCGTTCGCACTTGAAGCGGTGCGCGCAACAATGGGCTCAATTTTCAGTCTGCCGCTGGTCCGTTTTTCTCGAACTGAATTTGCGGAATTTACGAAAAACTGGTCCGGCCTCATCGTCGGGACCCATCTTTCTGCCAATACTGACTACCGCGCTCCTGATTATGGACAACCAGCAATCCTCCTCATGGGAAATGAACAGAGCGGGCTGGACGATGATGCGGTCGCGCTTTGCACTGATCTTGTCAGAATTCCTCAACGCGGCAGGGCGGATAGTCTCAATCTTGCCATCGCAACAGGCATTATGCTTTTTGAGATGCAACGAGACGATCTGATTCTTGAATAAGTCAACCGGTGACAAATCGAAAATTGGGCGGGGCTGATAGGGGTAGGCCGGGAAGCACCGAAAGAATTGCGAGGCAAAATCTTGAGTGACAACAACAAGGCGGCAGATGCCGTCGCGCTCGATACAAATGCACGGCTTCATGTTCGGGCCGGTCTTGCCGTTGCATTCCTTACGCTCGTCCTTGATCAGGCGATCAAGAAGGCGGTTGAAGCTTATCTACCTTTCGGACAGCCGGTCGAAGTCCTTCCTTTTTTCTCGCTGCTGTACACTTTCAACACCGGGATCGCGTTTAGTTTCCTCAACACGCTCAATCCGACGACGCTGCTAGTCATTGCAGGCGTTGTGATGATGATCCTGATGTATCTGTGGTGGCATGCCCGAAGCGATGGCCTTCTGGTCTCGCTGGGATATGGAATGATTATGGGGGGCGCATTGGGAAACATTATCGACCGCGCCCTTTATGGGCACGTCGTTGACTACGTTTTTCTCCACGCTGGTTCTTATTCATTCGCAATATTCAACCTGGCGGACGCAGCCCTGACGGTTGGTGTCGGACTCATTTTGCTTGCGACTTTTTTCGGTCAAAGCAGCAGTCGTGCAGGTAGCCGATCCTAACTGGCTGCGTTCAGTTCGAGCGCAAGCGCATGGACGGGGCCGTTGAGTTCTTCAGCGAGGACTTCATTGACGGCACGGTGTTGCTGAATGCGTATCATGCCGTCGAAGTGATCGCTGGTCATGCGGATGCGGAAATGGCTTTCGCCCCCTTCGCGATGCCCCGCATGACCCGCATGCAGATGTGATTCGTCAATAATTTCAAGTGCACTGGGGTTGAAGGCAGCCCGTAGTTTGTTTTCAATTGTTTCACTCACTGACATTTTGCACTCCTATCCACATTCTTCTTTCTGGTGGGGTGATTTTTTAAATCTAAGTCCGATATAACTATGCGTCGAGTTGTTCCGAACTGGTCTTTAGACGCGGACGGTAGGCGTGTCGACTGAGCACACCGGATTTTCCATCGCCTCATGGGGTTTTGAAACGCAATGCCGTCACGGTCCTCTATTTTCGATTCAATCCGCGTCAAACCCAAAAAGGAAGAAGCGGCGAAAAAGGACGAGCGCGTTTGTGATTGGGAAGGGTGCAATAAAAAAGGGCTCCATAAAGCGCCAAAGGGTCGGGATCGAGAAGGCGAGTTTTATTATTTCTGCGCGGAACATGTGCGCGAATATAATAAGAATTACAACTACTTCTCTGGCATGGACGACGACACGATTGCGTCCTATCAAAAAGAATCCTCAATCGGAAACCGACCGACCTGGGAGATGGGTGTCAACTCCTGGGGAAAGCACGCGAGAGGTCCTGGAAACGGGCGCCCTCCGCCAGGTGTGAAGCCATGGTTGCATAGGGCGCGCGATCCGCACGGCTTTTATGGGTCTCCGGGGAAGCCTCAGGATGGCGCAGCCTCAGGCAAGCGTAAGGTAAAACGCCTTGAGAAACAGTATCTTGACAAGCTCGGTCTGTCTGCCGAGGCGACGCCTCGTGAGATAAAGTCGAAATACAAACAGCTTGTTAAAATGCACCACCCTGATGCAAATGGTGGTGATCGTTCATCGGAGGACCGGTTACGCGAAATCATCCAAGCGTACAATTTTTTGAAATCCGCTGGCTTTACCGATTAAGGCGGGATAGAACCGAGCGTCACGCGGTTCGGCGGTTTTTGAACCATCGGAAGCCCGCTCCATGGACGGGCACCCTGCACCGCCTATATGCCAATTTTGATGAAAACGGATGGCCTGGGCCGAAATCTCTTCGGTTGCAGCCTTTCCAACGGAGTTTGATGTGAACCACGTTCTCCCCCATGACACAGCTCTGCCCGATACGGAAGTCTCCGTCAGCGATCTCTTCGGTATCGAAACCAATATGGTCGTGCCTGCATACAGCGAAGCAAACGAACACGTGCCGGAGCTCGACCCTGATTATCTGTTTGACCGCCAGACAACACTGGCCATTCTGGCGGGCTTTGCGTTTAACCGCCGTGTGATGATTTCCGGATATCATGGGACCGGCAAGTCAACTCATATCGAACAGGCTGCGGCGCGCCTCAACTGGCCGCTGGTCCGCGTCAATCTCGACAGCCATATCAGCCGGATCGATCTCATTGGCAAAGACGCGATTGTGCTGAAGGACGGACGTCAGGTGACAGAGTTTCGAGATGGCATTCTGCCTTGGGCTCTGCAATCAAACACCGCGATTGTGTTCGATGAATATGATGCCGGGCGTCCGGACGTTATGTTCGTCATCCAGCGAGTTCTTGAGCGCCACGGTAATCTTACACTTCTCGACCAGAGCCGCGTGATCAAACCGCATCCGGCGTTCCGGATCTTTGCAACCGCAAATACGATTGGTCTTGGTGACACATCGGGCCTTTATCACGGTACGCAACAACTGAATCAGGGTCAGATGGACCGTTGGTCAATTGTGACAACCTTGAACTATTTGCCGCACGACAAAGAGGTCGACATCATCCAGGCTAAAGCGCCAAAGTACGCCTCACCGGAGGAGCGGTCGACGGTCTCCCGCATGGTGCGTGTTGCTGAGCTCACCCGTAGCGCCTTTATGAATGGTGACATTTCAACCGTGATGAGCCCGCGGACGGTTTTGACCTGGGCGGAAAATGCAGAGATTTTCAGTGATCTCGGGTTTGCGTTTCAGATCACGTTCCTGAATAAATGCGACGAGCTTGAAAGGCCTCAGATTGCAGAATTCTATCAACGGTCGTTCGGCGAGGAATTGCCGGAATCTGCAGCAAATCTCGTATTGAGTTGATCCTACTTCATGAGCGTGGACGAAAAGCAAATCAGCCGGGGCGCGATTAAGGGGACTCAGCCCGCCGATATTTTCAAAAAGTCGGTGGCAAATTGCATGCGCGCTGTATGCGGCGACGATCAGCTGGAAGTCAGCTTTTCAAACGAACGCCCGTCCTTGTCCGGAGATACGGCACGCCTGCCTGAGCCGCCTCGGCGCATGTCGAAGCGCGAGGTTGCCCTCACGCGAGGGCTTGGCGACTCCATGGCCTTGCGGCGCGCCTGTCACGACAGCCGTGTTCACCGCAAGAACAAGCCTCAGGGTAAAGCCGGTCAGGCGCTGTTTGATGCGGTAGAGCAGGCCCGGGTGGAAACGCTCGGTGCTCAGCGCCTTCCCGGCATGGTTGAAAATCTCAACGCCATGCTTGAGGACAAGTATCATCGCGGCAATTACGCCGACATAACCGACAAGGCGGATGCGCCTCTTGAAGATGCTGTCGCCTTGATGCTGCGCGAACGGCTCGGCGGTCTCACCATTCCTGAGAGCGGTGAGCGCATTGTCGATATGTGGCGCGACTTTGTGGAGGACAAGGCAGGCGATGTTCTGGATCAGCTTGGCGATGTCCTCGATGATCAGCACGCTTTTGCCGACGGTGTCCGAGATCTTCTGACATCCCTAGATATGGCCGATGAAATCGGCGCCGACAATCAGTCTGAGACCGACGACAGCAACGACGACGAGCAGGAACGCGGCGACGACAACACGGAAGAAAATGAAGGCCGTCAGGATCAGGCAGACCTCGAAACCGAGGGCGAACCTGAAATGACGGAAGCCTCCGGAGAGGAACAGGAGGCAGGCGAGACCGAGATGGGCGAGACGTTCGCCGACGACCTTTTTGATGAGGATTTCGGTGATCTCGAAGACGACGACGGCGAAGCTCCGCGCCCCGATCTGCCGTTCTCCAATGAACCTCCGACCATCGACTACAAGATTTTTGCCGGTGAGTTCGATGAGGTTGTTGGTGCTGAAGATCTTTGTGATGCCGATGAACTGGACCGCTTAAGGAGTTTTCTGGACAAGCAGCTCAACCAGATGCACGGAGTTGTCGCTAAACTCGCCAACCGATTGCAGCGCCGTCTTCTTGCCCAGCAGAACCGCGGATGGGACTTTGACCTTGAAGAAGGTGTTCTCGATACCGCGCGCCTCGTGAGGGTCGTGACCGATCCGATGCAGCCACTCTCGTTCAAGGCGGAGCGCGATACAGAATTCCGCGATACGGTTGTGACGCTTCTCCTCGATAATTCCGGTTCAATGCGTGGCCGTCCCATCACGGTTGCTGCCGTTTGTGCTGATATTCTGGCGCGAACCCTGGAGCGCTGCGGCGTCAAGGTCGAAATCCTCGGATTTACAACGCGCGCATGGAAGGGTGGTCAGTCGCGGGAAAAATGGTTGCAGGCTGGGAAACCGACTGGCCCAGGCCGTCTCAACGATCTGCGGCACATTGTCTACAAGTCTGCCGATGCTCCTTGGCGCCGGGCACGGCGCAACCTCGGCCTCATGATGCGCGAAGGTTTGCTGAAAGAAAATATCGACGGCGAAGCGCTTCTTTGGGCCCATAACCGGCTGATTGGCAGGACCGAAAACCGCA
>JBCDCZ010000264.1:0-6419 GCA_039180865.1 Pseudomonadota bacterium
CCAAACGTCAGATGACATGGTTACGCAACCAGATGGGCGACGACTGGCAGCGCCTTTCGGCGCGTGAAGAGGCCGACCTCAGCACACTTGCTGGCGAATAAGATCCTTGTAGAGCGCCTGAATGCGTCGCGTGACGGGCCCTGCACCTTTGCCTGTTCCAATCGGTTTCCCGTCGATTTCTGACACCGGTGTTTGTGCCCCGAACGTCCCGGTGAGAAAGGCCTCGTCTGCCCCATAGGTGTCGAACAGTGAATAATTACGTTCAAAGACCGGAATATCATTTGCGCGGCAAAGGTCGATCACTTTCTGGCGGGTGACGCCGTTCATGCAATAGTCGCCCGTCGACGTCCAGACCTCGCCTTTCCGGACAATGAAGAAGTTGCAGGCGTTGGTTGTGTTCACGAACCCATGTGGATCCAGCATCAAGGCTTCGTCGGCACCGGCCTGCTCAGCCTGCAAGCAGGCGATTACGCAATTCAATTTTGAGTGGGAATTGTATTTGGCGTCCTGGCTCATGGGGAGGCCGCGCACCTGGGGAACCGTCGCTAGGCGCACGCCTGCCTTCTGCAGGCTTTCAGTGGGCTTCGAATGCTCCATAATGATGACGATTGTCGGTCCAGATTGTGAGAGCTGCGGGTGCTGGAAGGGTTTCACCTTGACGCCCCGGGTGACCATCAGGCGCGCATGCGCATCGGTTTCCATCCCGTTTGCTTTTCGGGTTTCTTCAAGAGCCTGGAAAACGCCGTCCCGATCCATTCCAATATTAAGGCTCACGGCCTTACAGGACTCAAAGAGCCGGTCCATATGTTCGTCGAAGAACGTCCAATGGCCGTCGTAGAGACGCAAGCCTTCCCACATGCCATCGCCCAGCATAAAGCCGGAATCGTAGACAGAGACCTTGGCTTCGGAACGCGGATAAAGACTGCCGTCAATGTAAATCAGGATATTCTGATTGCGTGCGTCTTCTTCGGCGGTATGGGTAGTGTGAACGGCCATCGTGGTTTTGTGACAAGGGTGGGTGGCGAATGCAACCAGGAAAACAGGGCTCGCGAATCATCGCCATGTGGTCGGGACCACGCAATCTGTCGACCGCAATGATGCGTTCGTTCGGTAATCGCACGGATTGCACCGCGATGGACGAACCCTTTTACGCAGCCTGTCTGAAAATGACGGGCATGGATCATCCGATGCGTGATGAAATCGTTGCGGCCCACGAAAACAATCCTGAAAAGGTCATCGCCGAATGCCTTGCGTCACGTGAGACGCCAATCGTCTATCAAAAGCATATGATGCATCACATGGCCGGGATCCGGCTCGACTGGGTCGATCAGATGACCAACATTTTCCTCATCCGGCATCCGGCTAGGGTCTTGGCAAGCTATGCGAAAAAGTGGGCTGAGGTCAGCGTGCGGGACACGGGTTACAAAGAGCAACGAGCGCTCTTTGATCGACTAGCGGGCGAAGGCGCGAGCCCGATCGTGATTGATGCGCATGATATTCGTGCCAAACCCGAGGCCATGCTGCAGGCGTTATGCGCAAGCATTGGCATTGAATTTGATCCGGCAATGTTATCCTGGGCACCCGGTCCGCGTCCCGAAGACGGCGTATGGGGGCAGCATTGGTACGATGCAATCTGGAAGTCGACCGGCTTTGAACCGCCCGAAAAGGATGCTCCCGAGGAATTGCCCGATCGCCTGAAACCAGTTTTCGACGCGGTTGTCGGGGATTATGAGGCAATGCACCGGATGCGCATTCGTCCTGACTAGGTCGCGCAGATACAGCTTTTATGGTTGCAAGCCGCGGTCGTGCTCCGCGTTATGCAGATAATGGCGCTACAGCGTTTTCGCGATCAGTCCAGGATTGAAAGATGACAATCGTCGTTGCCACTAGCCGGCCCTCGCGAATTCCGCTTCGTTCGCATGAAACATCTGCGCGCTCGTTTTTTGCACAACACCCTTTCTTCTCAGGCTTCTTATTGATGCTCGCGGCCACCAGTCTGTGGGCGCTCGCCTATGCGGCCCCCCTTGCAATCCCGGATGCTTCCGCACTCGAAATCGTTCTGGGGCGCTTCATTGTTTATGGATTGATTTCTCTCTTCGCCTTCAATCCTATGCGGCTTCTCAATATGCCCGGTCATCTTTTGAGGCGGGCGCTCCTTTATGCGCTCTTCGGTAATATCGTCTATTACGTGCTGCTTATCTTTGGAATGAAATGGGCAAATGCTGCGATCGCCGTTCTGATTCTCGGAATGCTTCCTGTAACGATTTCGCTATATGGTCAGCTGGTGCAAGGTCGAGCAGGCTTCTGGCCATTGGCGGTTCCGCTTACGGTGTTTTCCGCTGGTGTTGTGATTTTCAATCTTGACCATGTCGAGTTCTCAAACGCGTCCAGACCATATGGGTGGCTCGGACTCGCAGCAATTATCGCATGTCTTCTCATGTGGACATGGTATGCGATTGATAACGCAAAGTTTTTGCGTGAGACGACCATTGTGACCGCATCGCAATGGAGCTCAGTCATAGGGATCGTGTCGCTCGGAATAGCGCTTGTTGCTCTTCCAGTGAGCTGGGGGCTGGGCCTTGCCCGTGACCCGACTATTCTAAGCCTCTCTGAGCTCTCTGAGATTGCAATCTGGAGTATCTTGTTAGGCGCTGGCGCGACGTGGCTCGGAACCACGCTCTTCAATCTCGCGTCGCGCCTTCTTGCAACGCCAATTCTGGGTCAGCTCATCCTTTTCGAAGTGTTTTTTGGGTTGATCTACGTCTTCCTGCTAACCGGTCAGGGAGTTGGGCCCTTTGCCCTTTTGGGTTCGATCATCGCACTCCTCGGACTTTGGCTGTCGGTGCGCTCTTTGCAAAGTCGCAAGTGAGCGCCATTCGGACACGATCTAGACCGAGATTGTCCGGTATATCCAGTATGCAATCAGTCTACTCACCGGTAAGATCTAAGCCGGTTGCTAGGGTGCTATGTGGACCCTGAAGCCTAAACACCGACCTTTTGACCGGAGAGACAGGTTTCGAAGGTTTGATCCGGCAAATGGCCAAGCTGAGCGAACAAGCTCATAAAGTCGAAATGATTGTAGGCATCGACGATTTTTCCATCGATGATCTTGGCGAAGATTGTTCCTGTCATCTGGACGCTTTCATTCGTCCCTCGTCGTTTTGCTTTGAGAACGCATAAAAGGGCAATCCAATCTCCGTCCTCGATCGCGGTAGTGACTTCCACTCTTACGTCTCCAACGAGCGACAGCATAGCGCGATGAAACTCAGTGAATTCCTGCGGTCCGATGCGCAGGTGATCGGCAAACTTGTCTTCCGCTGCTTTTTGATAAGTACCAAGCCCCTTTGCGTGGCCGTCGGGCACGAACAATTCCTCAATCGCAGCCTCGCTCTCCTCACTCCAGACTCTTCGAAACCAGGTTTCGGCTGCCGCCAACTTCTCGCTCATCATGGCCTCCCAAAAAATTCTTAAGAAAAATATGCGGGTTATCCTGTCGCACAGCTTGGATGTTTGCAACGGGGACAAGCGGTGGATCTCTGCGGAAGTCCCCTAAGGGGCAAAACGTAATTCATGTATTCGACCCTATTCTCGCTCATCTGCTTGGTGGCGCAAGTGCAACAAAAAAGAGTGTGTGTTCGAGAAAAATTCCGACGACGACAAATTCATACGTTTCGATTGTTGTCCGTGACATTAGGTTGAATTAAGACGAAACGAGGCATGAATCGAAATACCAAGTGAGCCTAAGGGGGCATACTTATAATGAAAAAACTGGCATACCTTGTATGTGTAAAAGCTCTCGCAGTTGCGTCGTTTATGATGATGTCGAGCATGGCAAACGCTCTTGTTATCGGGCCACTCGCCTTTAATATCGACCCTTCATCGGACATCGCCCTGATTGAGACACCCGTTGACCTTGCCGCTGGCGAAACATTCACTGGGATCGTCGAACTGACAGCGGATCCAGCGGACACACCGCTTTCGGCAATTACAGGGGCGGTATTGCTTGAGCTTCCGGATATCACAGCTCTCGATCTTGCGAACTCATCTCTATCAGTGACAAATTCTGCCGGAACGACATCGGTAAGTTTGGTTCAAACCGGTGCATTCACTGCTGAAGCCTCACTTCCGCTTCTGTTCACTGATCCAGACTTTTTGATCCAGACGATCACGCTCGAATTTGCAGCGCTCTCTGTCGTCGAGGCTGTGCAAGTTAATCTTGGCGTTGTCGCAATTCCGCTCCCGGCTCCGATCCTGATGCTCGGTGCTGGGTTAGCCGGTCTAGGTTTTGTGGCGCGCCGTCGTCGTAAAGTCGCAGCCTGACAACTTCGAATAGATTTAAACAAAAAAAGAGCGGGTCTTTTGACCCGCTCTTTTTTTGTCTCCATTCAACTTTTAACCGGCGGCACCCATTTACCCCCGCCAAGGAACGGATTGCGATAGAGATCGCTGTGGCTCTCCAATCCTGCATCAATCACGCAATCCTCTTTCGGATGGGCAACGCACAAGAGAATGTAGCCTTCTTTGGATTGTCTCTTGTTGAGTGCTGTCGCGTTCGGTTGCCGTACACGTCCTGAGATCAGCCTTGCGGCGCAAGTGATGCAGCCGCCATATTTGCAAGCGATCGGCAACTGAACTCCATTCCGTTCGAAAACGTCGTAAATCGCTTCATCTTCGCCCACATCAAAAGTAATCCCTCCGCGGTTGCGGAGGGTCACTCTATGGGTCTTCTTTGATGATGTGTGCTTATCGCTCAAGAGCGTCTAGAGCCATATATCCGATGTCACATCGCCACCGGGATAGCGCATTTCGTGGCATCGTGACGGGCCGTTTGGTTCGTTTCCGAAATCGACGACAAAATCCGGATTGATGGACATGCCGCCGTTCACCGTATCGCAGTCGATCATATACATCTGTGCGCCTTTCTCTGTCATGCCCGGATAGAACTGATTATCCCAAGTGGAGAAGAGCGAGGTTGTTACATAGAGCCGTTTGCCGTCGAGCGACAACTGGATCATCTGCGGAGCACCTTGAACCTCAACGCCATTCACTTCCGGTGCTTTGCCAAGCAAACCGCCGAGCCAAACCTGTCCCGTCAGTTTCGGATTTCCCGGATCTGAAATATCATATTGCCGGATGTCGCCATGCAGCCAGTTGGAAAAGTAGAGATACTTGTCGTCCATTGAAATCAAGATATCCGTGATGAGCGACGGCATCGGAACGGGGAATCCTTCGACATCTATGGTCGGGATATCGATGACCTTTTCAACCTCAATACCTGCCCCGTTCTTATGCCAGTGGAACACGTTGGACGAAAGCGTTGCAGCCACATAGCCATGCGTTGAGTCGGGATTATGATGGAACCGCACTTCAAGTGGAATCATGCCTTCTTCGCCAAGATCGACTGATTTTTCGATCTTTTTGGCTTTGAAATCCCAAAAATGGATCGAGTGGCCGTATTTGCCGGCTCCGACATCTTCGAGGTCAAAACCGGGCAGGAACGTATTTGGTGCGCCCCATTCTGAACTCACCATCATATTGTGGCGTGGCTGATACCAGAAATCGTAATTGTAATTCATGCCGGAAATATCGTTCTCCCAGCGCCCGACGATTTCGAAATTCTCGTTGAGATGAAGGAAGCCGCCGGGTGCATTGCCATCCGCATCACCAAGCATCGAGATGATAATATCCGCTCCAAGACAATGGACCGTGTGCGGAGCCGACAGATTAGTTTTGGCTTTGATGTCGTCACCCTTAACCACTGTGTGCAGTTTCGGATTGCGCGCATCCGAAGTGTCGATGATGTTGAGGTTCGATGTCCGCACGCCCGGCATGATCAGATACTGCCGCTTCTTGGTCGCATCGTCGTGGCAGGATGAACAGGCATTCCATCCTGAATGGTGGAGTTCGTCGCCGATCTGCGGCATTTCAGTGCGTGCGACGACCTGTGAGTAGGTTGGACTGTCCGGGTCGACGTCGACCGTTGCCAGATAGTCCGGTGATTCGACCTTGGTTCCCACATAAAGCGCCACGGTATAGAGCAGCTTTTCTCGCGGTGCCTGCATTGCCTCGGCTGGAGACGCGTATCCGGGTCCGCAGCACGCATTATCATTGTCACTCATTGTTTTCCTCCCTTAAAGAAACCACCGCGATGGATGGCTCGCCCCAATAGCGGGTTTTATGGCCCGTTAGATTTTGTTGAGCTTTCGCGCCTGTGATGCCTGCTAAGCCTCTTCTCAAGAAATTATGAGCGGATCGCGGGCCGCTCGACCGCTGCGGTTCAGATTTTCGTTTTGCGCTCGTTTGAAAGCTCATCTATTCTCCCATTGGCGGATATCTTAGAAACAAAATCCGCAAACGTGAACTTTTAATCCAAGGTGAAGATCACGAAATATCTGCATGGGTTCGTGCGGCACCTGCCA
>JBCDCZ010000265.1:0-6388 GCA_039180865.1 Pseudomonadota bacterium
CGCCAACAATAGATATAGGATTCCCGCGTGCAGGTACTCGTCCGCGATAATAACGTCGATCAAGCTTTGAGAGCGCTGAAGAAAAAAATGCAGCGCGAAGGCATCTTCCGTGAAATGAAGCTACGGAACTTCTACGAGAAGCCCTCTGAAAAGAAGGCTCGTGAGAAAGCGGAAGCCATCCGCCGGGCGCGCAAACTTGCCCGCAAGAAAGCTCAACGCGAAGGACTCCTCCCGAGCAAGTCACGCCGCTGATCCACTTTACGATCACGGTTTCATGATTTCGCTCAAATAGGCTGGATGGCGTGTTGACTTGCCCCATCCCAGCCTTTTTTATCGTGGAGAAGCCGGATTGACGTACCGCCGGGCGGTAAGGCATCAATCCCGTTCCTTTCTCGAGTGACCGCATCAATTGGCAGCGCTGACTGAACGGCGGCGGTTAGGAACAAAAGTTTTCGCCTTGGGGCGAAGACTGCTAACACGATCTGAAGCGTTGAGCGGTTTATTGTAGAATGAGCTGTGCCATGCGTTCAGGGCAAAGAGGCGGCGAATGAAACGGGCACGGGCAAACTCATTCAGACTGGCTGGACGCAGCATAGGGCTAGCCCTCGTTGCAGCAGCACTTGCCGCATGTACGACAACCGGCGGTTCATTTGTTGAGCTGGAGCAGGTTGACCCCGATATCGGCTCCACCGGAAACATTGCTTCTCTGACCGATGTGATTCGCGATAATCCGACCGATGCTGCGGCCTACAACACCCGCGGTTCGGCCTATGGATCGGCTGGCCGCCTTCGGACAGCTCTCGAAGACTTCAACAAGGCCATCGAGATCGATTCGAATTTCTATCAGGCCTACGCCAATCGCGCGCTTATTCATCGCGCAAACGGTGCGACCGATCTTGCACTTGCAGATTACAACAAGGCTATCGAAATCAATTCAAGCTACGACGTTGCCTACACCGGGATCGGGAACATTTACCGTGAGCAGGGCAATGCACCCAAAGCGCTCGAATACTACAACAAGGCGATTGGCGTCGGCACCACGGATCCCCGCGCCTTTCACAATCGCGGGCTCCTCTTTCAGGCGAACCAGCGTCATAACGAGGCGATCGACGACTTCAGCACGGCAATCTCGCTCGCTCCGCGCGAATCCGAGCCGTGGAATGGACGCGGCGCAAGCTACCTTGCGATCGGAAACACCAAAGGCGCACTTGTCGACTTCAACGAAGCTTTGCGCAGGGACCGCAAATCTCATACGGCTTGGACGAACCGCGGATTTGCCCATGAGATTCTGGGGGAACGCCGGGCGGCGAAACAGGCCTATGAGCGGGCGCTCTCAATTAAACAAGGACATCGCCCCGCAGCGGACGGTTTGAAACGGGTCGGTGGTCCAATTGACCAGACCAAAACCAAGGTCGGTTCAAACGGCTAGTCCCATCCAGGCTCTAGAGTTTCGAAGCATTGGCGTGACGGGGAATTTACGGACTCACGATCGATCGCGGTCCAATCTGGTTTTTCGCATCTTGCTTACATAAGCAGCACAGCGCTGGCTTCACATCTTTGGTGGTGGACGCCTTCAGAAACCGAGACGCGCCTTCAGCTAGAGAAGAAACAACGCCATAAGGATCAGGATAACAATGACCGCGATGGTGCCGTATTTTGTAAGTCCGACGAAAAGATTGAATGTCTTTTCGTGCTCTGGATAATCCATCGCTGAGTCTTTGGCTGTTTGTTGATCTTCTGTCATATCCCCGATCCCATGAAGGCTCTTTCCCGTTGCTTCTAGCGGAGCTTGATCGGCCTTGCAAGACGGTGAAACAGCACATCCCCGCCCGGATCAGGCGGCCTTCATTTCCTCTAGCTCGACGGCTTGCAGCGCATCAGCCTGCCGCTTCTGCAACACCGCCATATCGAAATTCTCAATCTGCTCGTTGAAGAGCTGATAGAAATTGAGTTTCGCACGCATGTGCAGGAATACGCCCCCAAGACCGATTGCAGCCCTGTCCATAAAGACGAACTCCTGAGGGATGGTCACCGGTCCATTTTCACGCAGCGCCTTATGCACCATAAAGGCTTGCCTTCGGCCATATTCACCAGGCTTCACGCCGTCAGCGATCTCACGAACCCTGTCTTCAAGAAGCGGGCCATAGATGAAACCCGCCCACATATTCATGACATCAATCAGTTCATTCGTGAGCCCACGGAAGCCCCAGGTCTCGTAGGCATGAACCACCCGGTCGCGGTCATCGGTCCGCAGACCATGATAAAGATCGAGCACACCCTGGGCGAACTTCGGAGGAAAGATCCTGATACAGCCGTAGTCGAGAAGATTGATACCTGCCGGTTGGCCATCCTCTTCAAAGACCGTGTAATTACCAAGATGTGGATCCCCGTGAATGATTCCGACCTTTGTGAACGGGTGCCACCAGGCTTTGAACATCGCTTCACACAGGCGATTACGATCCTCTTCGCCATGTTCTTTGTAGGTCAACATTTTATTGCCCTCGAGCCAGCCCATCGTTAGAAGCCGGTCCGTTGAAAGCTCCCGGTAATATTCTGGAACCCTGACGAGCGGTTCATCCTGAAAGAGGTTGGCGTAAAGGCGCATATGTTTGCCCTCACGCAAATATTGTAATTCTTCGCGAACCCTGGCGCCAATTTCCTTAGCCATCTCTGACGTGTCGATGGCCTTGTCCATGCGCCGGAAGACAGAAAAGACGAGCTTCAACTGCGTGAGATCTGCTTCAACCGCACTCGCCATATCCGGATATTGCAGCTTGCAGGCAAGGGGTGCACCATCAGGCGAAACAGCCTTGTGGACCTGTCCGAGCGAAGCAGCCGCTGTTGGTTCCCGGTCGAATTCCTGAAAACGCTTTTGCCAATCAGGCCCGAGTTCCGTACGCATACGCCGTTTGACAAAGACCCAACCCATCGGGGGAGCATCGGATTGAAGCTGAGATAATTCCGCGGCATATTCAGAAGGCACAGCTTCGGGAATGGTGGCGATCAATTGCGCCACCTTCATAATCGGTCCTTTGAGATTTCCAAGCGCTGACGCAAGTTCGGCCGCGTTCTTGTCACGATCGATATCAAGCCCGAGAAAACGGTTGCCGGCCATCTTGGCCGCAAGGCCGCCGACCCCGGTACCAACCCGCGCATAGCGCGACAGTCGACCGCCAAGCCGGTTGTCTTCTTTCAGATAGTCGTCGTTCGCCATTATTTGCGCCATTCCTTTTGCGGATCAGGGCCCGGTCCAGCATTCAGCCCGCATTATTACATAGGAATTGCAAACGACCTTGGAAGGCCGCTTCGAAACTTATCCGGCCTGTCTTTTGTCGGAAGGTTCGTTATCCGCGCCGCCGGTGGAGACGATGGCGTCGGCAGCATCCCGGGTCCAGCGCGCGAAAATCTCGCGCATGGAACCAGCATCGTCACTATCCTGCGCTTCATCGTCAACGACGGCAAGAGGCGGGCGGCGTGACGGATCGAGCCTGAGATCGCTCGTAATTGTTGATCCGAAGGCGTCTGGTGCGTGGGGATCGTCCCGTTTCTTGTCGACCATCAGGATGCGCGTTCCAAGCGTGAAGGCTTCCTGAATGTCATGGGTCACCATGACAATGGTCATCTTATTGCGCTCCCAAAGATCGAGGATCAACTGGTGCATGGATCGTTTGGTCGAAATATCCAGCGCACCAAACGGTTCATCGAGAAGCAGCACCTTCGGCTCCATGATGAGCGCCTGCGCGATCGCCAGGCGCTGTTGCATACCACCGGACAATTGCGAGGGGAATTTATCACCCGCGTCGCCCAGGCCGACCTCACCAAGAAGAGCCAGGGCGCGCTCACGCAGCTCTTTCTTCTTCGCACCGCCAAGACGCGTGAACCAATTGCCGTCGCGCAATTGTGGGCCGATCATCACATTCTGGAGCGCCGTCATATGCGGGAAAACCGAATAGCGCTGGAAAACAACACCACGATCCGGCTGAGGCTCCGCGTCGATCGGTTCGCCATCAATCAGCACTTTGCCGCGTGTCGGCTCTTCCATGGAAAGCAGAATGCGCAGAAAGGTCGATTTCCCTGCACCGGACGGCCCGAGCACCATACAGAACTCATGGTCCGGCAATTCGACATTCACATTCTCAAGAATGCACTTGTCGTCATATTCCTTGCAAAGGGAGCGTACGGAAATCTGCGTCATGACGGTTTCAGCTCCAAGTGCCGCCACCGGCAGACCGTGCGGGACATCCACGCAAGGAGCATATCCATGGCGAAAGCAAGAAAGGTTATCCAGGCAACATAGGGCAGAATAACATCCATGGACAGGAAGCGGCGGACGAGAAAGATCCGGTACCCAAGGCCGCCTTCGGATGCGATCGCTTCAGCGGCAATCAGGAAGAGCCACGCTGCGCCGAGAGAAAGACGAAGAGAATCGAAGAGCCTCGGCATAACCTGGGGCAAAATCACCTGGATTAGGATCTGTATTGTCGACGCGCCGAGTGTTTGCGCTTTGATAATCTGTTCTCGCGGGATCTGTGCGACGGCGATCGCCACATCGCGCGTCAGAAACGGCGCCACCCCGAAAACAATGAGCACGATTTTTGAGGTCTCACCGAGACCGAAGATGATGAAGAGGATTGGCAGCACGGCCAGCGGCGGAATAAGTGAAACGACGGCGACGAAGGCCTCAAACGTGCGCTTCAGATACGGCAGGAAGCCCATCGGAAGACCGACGAGAAGACAGATCAGAAGCGAAATGCCGAGCCCTGTCAGGAGCCGCTGAAGACTGATCAGCGTATCGGTCCAGAAGATGTATTCGCCGGTTCGTCGGTTTTCGGTGAAGGCCAGATTGACCATCGCATCGTAAAAAGACGAGAACGCCGGCATGAGTTTATCGCCGGGATTTTCGGCAAGCCGCATCTCGGAGCCGATGAAATAAGCGATGAGGGCAAGGGCAAAAGGCACAATCGCAAGGATGATTCCAAGCCTTGGATTAGGTGCGTAGTTGAATGCGCGTTTCATATAAAATCCTGCTCGTTCCAGCCGCGCCGCGTTACCCCCCGCAGTGTGGAAAAGCCGCCACTCGCACTCAAGCGGCGGCCTCTGTATTGTCTAGAGCTTTCCTTCAGCCGCCATGTGGGTGAAGGTTGAGTTGATGCGAAGCTTCACATTATTTTCGTCACCGAGAATGGTGCCGTCCGGAAACTCGATACCGATGAAGTCCGCACTTGTTGCGTTCTCGCCGAACAGACCAACATCAAAAGAGAACTGGCGAACGAAGTCCCAGGTCTGTTTGTGTCCATCTGATTCCATGAGAGCAATGGCGTCTTTCGGTTCGTAGTACATATGTGTCGAAGCGAGCTGAGCCTTATAGGATTCGACTGAACCACCGGATGCATCCGCAAGATCAGCAATCATTGATTCCGCGCGTTCGTCACCGCCGGACATGATTTCCATGGTCTCATACCATGCACCGACGAAAGCTTTCACAAATCGCGGATCCTTTTCGATCGTGTCGGTGTGGAACAACATGACATCAACGATTTCTTCAGGTGTCTGCTCGCTGTCGAAGAGACGTGTTGACGCTTTCACCTGATCTTCGATTTCAAGAAGGATCGGGTTCCAGGTGACGGCGTGTTTCACTTCGTCCGTACCGATATAGGCCGGGCCGATATCCGCATCGGTGATGTTCACGGTCTTAACATCACGCAGCGACATGCCTTCCTTTTCGAGGGCGCGCGATAGCAGGTAGTGCGATACGGTAAGTTCAAAGAGATGGATCGTCTCACCCTTGAGCTCTTTCACGCTCTTTGCGGTCTTTGAAACCATGCCGTCATTGCCGTTCGAGAAGTCACCAGCCAGAGCGATAGTGGTGTCCACACCGCCAGCCGCTGGAATGGTCAGGCCATCCATGCTTGCGACAGCAACGGCATCAAGGTCGCGCGCAACGAACTGGTTGATCCCGCCCACATAGTCGGCTGTCTGGATGACCTCGATTTCGATACCGTATTTGTCCGCCCACTTTTTCAAGATGCCGTTATCGGCCATCCAACCATAGGGCATGAAGCCCACGTAGATCGTATAGCCGACCCTGAACTTGTCCTTGGCGGCTGCCGACGTTGCGCTGAGCCCTCCAAGCGCAAAGCCCGCAATCGCCAGAGCGGCGATCGGTGCGGCGATGAAACGTTTCAACATGTTTGACTACTCCTCGTTGGTTTTCTTCAAATCTTGGGATACGTGCCGAAAGGACCGCTTTCTTAAGCCGGTGCCGTCGGCCCGTCCGGAATCTCGGGCCAGTCTTCGTCAAGCGCAGTTACTATCCATGCGGCAAGGTCATCCACAATGGTGTTAACCATCATCTTTCCGTCATCTGCACTTGACTGGCTTGGCGCGC
>JBCDCZ010000266.1:0-6382 GCA_039180865.1 Pseudomonadota bacterium
ATATTGCCCCGCTGTCATGGTTTCATCAAGCGGCACCTCTTCGCGCGGATGCACAAATAATGGCATCGAATAGCGCGACCGGTTTTCCGCCTTGGGCGGGTTCACCACCCGGTGCGGGGTTGAGGGGTAATAGTTCTGTGTTGCGAGCGCGAGCATATCGCCCGCATTGACTGTGATGTAACCGGCAACCGATGGGATGGCATGCCAGGCACCATCGTTGGACTTTGCTTCAAGTCCCGGCTCGCTACCCGTTACCAGAAGCGTAATCAGGTTGATGTCTTCGTGCTCGGCGGCGCGCACCTCGCCTTCTTCGACGTCTTCATCAAGGGGCGGATAGTGGAGCACGCGCAAAAGATGCGACGGGCTATCGTCGATCATTGCGCTTAATGGCATGGAAAGCTTTGAGGAAATCTCCTCGGGGCATTTCTCATCCAGCCATCCGAGAAGCGTTTTACCGACCCCAATCAGTTTGGCGTGAAAGGCGCGGGTCTCGCGTTCGGCAGAATCGGGCACCGGCCCGCTTTCATAGACGTGATAGAATTCCTTCAGATCCTTTTTGACGGCCCCTTTGGCATTTTCCGATTTGAAGCCGAAATAGCCCGCATGAGTTTTGGGATCAGCCGGAAAATTGAACTTTTCCTCGCCCTGAAAAAAGCCCGACCATGCGCCATACATGGCTTCAATCTCATAAGGCGTCAGGCCGTGGTTCTTGAGGATCGCAAAACCGGTCTCATGGAGCGATTTTGAGAACAGCGACGGCGCTTCCGGGTCGGTCAGATCAATCGCGAGCACGTTGAAATCGGTCACAGTCGGCCTTCTCCTCTCTTGCGTGCCGGATACTAACCGGTCGCTGCCATATGGGAAAAGAAAAATTCCTTCGCTTCCTCGGCTTTTACCTCCCGGGCCCATTGATGATTGTGCTCCGGTGTGTCTGAAGCCATAGTCGCTCCCGCCTTTTCACCATCGCTAGTAATCTCGAACCGCGCGTCCTCATAGCCAAAGAATTCAGGCCGGATGATTGAGATAACTGCCAGCGCGTCGTGCATGTAAGCACCGTAGAAACCTTCGTGTTTTTCGTGAAAGCCGAAATAAAACTGCACGGCCTCGTTCAGGAAGCCCCCGAGTACAGGTGCCTTCGACGCGAGATCCGCAAACTCTTTTTCGGTTGTTTTCACTTTCTGGGTCACATCGAGCCCGATCATGCGGATCGGCCATGACGCGGCCATGACACGGTCTGCTGCATGCGGATCCTGCCAGATATTGGCTTCGGCATGGGGGCTCGCATTGCCGCCCGCGTCGATGCTTCCGCCCATGATGTGGACCGCCTTCACTTTGTCGGCGATCGATGGATCGAGTGCGAGGGCATCAGCAAGGTTTGTCAGCGGGCCGACCGGACAAAGAACAACGTCCCCAGGCGCTTCATTCACGGCATCGACAAGAAACTGAGCCGCAGGCCGAAGGTCTCGTGTTCCGGATGGTTCTGCCGCCGGGACACTACCAAAACCTTCCTCACCATGAACGAACGACGCAATCGGTCTGGGAGTCTGTTCAAGCGGCACCGCCGCGCCTTTGGCGACCGGGACCGGTTTTCCTGCAAGTTCCGAAAGCCGCAGCGCATTGCGTGTGCCGATATCGACGGTGACGTTTCCGAAAATAGCTGTGAGGCCCAACAGCTCGATCTCAGGATGCGTCAGGGCAAACAGGATTGCCATCGCATCATCAATGCCCGGATCGGTATCGATAATCACTTTCTCAGGCATTGATCCTTCCCAATCGATGCAATCAACGCTCAGCGCTTAAGGCCAGCCAGGAAGCTGTAAACCTCGTTGCGGTCTGGAATGGCCTCTGCGGTACCCCTGCGGCTTACCTGAATTGCAGCGGCAGCCGAGGCAAATTTTAAGGCTTCGCTGAGGGGCTGACCGCGATCGAGCATTGCAAGAAAAGCACCCAAATAGCAATCACCCGCTCCGGTTGTATCGAGGACAGGAACGCTGAAGGCTTCCTGTTCGATCTTGCCGTCATTGTTGAAATAGCAAGAGCCCTTTTCGCCCTTGGTGACGAGTAAGGCCGGAACCGGAATGTCCGGCAAGTGCACATTGAGAGTTTGTGCAAGAGTTGCGGCTTCGATGTCGTTGACGACCAGAAGATCAATAAACGGGAGAAGTGGCAGGGTTTTTTCGGCAACAAACGGAGCTGCGCTATAGACGATCTTGTAACCCATGCCACACGCGCTGCTCACAATGTCTTCGGTCAGATTGGTTTCGTTCTGTAAGAGCACCCAGTGCTGGTTTCCGTCGTCGAGATCTTCCAGCGTTGATTCAATAATTTCATGGGTAAAGCCGTGGTTTGCGCCGTTTACAATAACGATCACATTCTCGCCGGCGTCATCGACCATGATGTTGGCATGGCCAGTCGGCATATCGACCTTGATGACCCGGGACGTATCGACACCGTATTCCGCAAACTTTGAAACAGCCCAATCACCGTCATTTCCAACAATACCGATATGCTGAAGCCTGCCTCCTGACTTGGAAATGGCGACAGATTGGTTTGCTCCCTTGCCGCCCAGAAATCTATCGAAACTCTTCGCCTGCACCGTCTCGCCGGGCTGGGGCATTTGCGAAACCCGGTACGAATAATCGACATTAATCGATCCGAAGTTGATGATCATAGACAATACTTTCCTGCCGGACGCGCCACAGTTTCCACTGCAACGCGAGCCCCCCGATACCCCGCCAGCACGAAAGAGGAGTTCCGCCAGTCCCCCTACCCCACAAGTCCTGATTGAACCCATGGTCAAGCAAATAGGTGTGGCTAACGGGTCTTGTGGTGCCCGTTTTGCCTTTTTCGATCCGCCGCAATCGACCGATTAACACGATTCGAAATTGAAAAAGCGAGGGGAAACACTGAGTCTTTCGGCTGATAAGCGGGGTAATCGAATTCCCGTTCTGATCGATGGACTAAGCCGGGCGTTTGTTATTTACTTTCGACCAACACCTTTGGGAGGAGGAGAAACCATGTCGAATGTGCGTCCCGGCGGCCGCAAAGGTCTTGCCGTCGTCAGTATACTGGCGCTCACACTTGCCCTTCCGGCAATGACGGCGTCAGCACAAACGCTCAACCAGCGCGATATTGTCGAACAATCAAAAGCATTGGTGCCGAATGGCCCGTGGCCTGAGGGCGACGAACGTGGCATGGCGAACACGCTCGGGGTCGGAACCTGGCTTCGCTGCGCGGCGCATATGTCGGCCTCAGGAGCCAAAGTCTATGAGCTCAATCATGTGCGTTCCAATACGATGCCCGCTTCACCGTTCGGACGTCCCCTTTCCTATACATTCACGCCATCGGTCTCCATTCCAGGCACGAAACATGTCTTCAATGGCGAACAGGTGAATGGCGGTGAGCCTGGTGCTCAGGGAACGCAAATGGATGCGCTCGGCCATTTCGCTTTTTACGACGAGGCTTGGAATGGTGAGGGAACGCCGCCGATTGACGGGGCAACCTATTATGGCGGGAAGAAACAGAAGGATGTGAAGCCGACGCCGGATTCGCCGCTCCTGAAACTCGGCATTGAAAAGGTTCCGCCGATTGTAACGTCGGCCGTCCTTCTCGATGCCAAAGCCCATATGGGAAATGGCGAGACGCTTGCACCGGGAACGCTGATCACGAAGGCCGATATCGATGCCATGCTTGAAACACAGGGGCTCTCATGGCGCGGCATTCTCGCTGGGGATGTCGTTTACATCTACACCGGCTGGGGCGACGGCTGGAGCGATCCCGATACCGATAAAACCTATTACACAAAGGGCCCCGGCCTCAGTATCGACGCGGTCGAATATCTTGCGGAGCGCAAGATCGTCCTCGTCTCGCTCGATAATCCGTTCACGGATCCGGTCGCGGAAGGCCAGCTTGCGCGCGAGGCGCTTCCCCCGCAGGGGCTTGATCAGGGCCTACCCTTCTACATCCATCACTATAATCTGGCGGTGGCCGGTATTCACCAAATCCAGAACGCCAATCTTGGCGCACTTGCAAATGACAAGGTCTGGACATCCTGCACGATGATCTTGCCACTCAGATCCAAGGGGCATTCAGGATCGCCTGTGCGTCCGGTCGCAATCGGCGCACCCGATCAATAGGAAAAGAATTACAGCGGAGCGGCTCAGCTCTCGACCGCTCCAACGACATGACTATTCAGGTCCAAGGGAGGATAGTGACCATGAAAAAGGCTTTGATGCTGGCGCTTCTCGGAAGCCTCGCAGTGCTTCCGGTCCGTGCGGAAGAAGCGGTTCTTTCCGCAGTGAGTGCCTTTGCTGAAGGCACGACGTTTTCGAAGAATTTCGAACGCTTCATCGATAAGGCAAACGAAATCGGCAAAGGCACACTGCGTATCGATTATAAGGGCGGCGGCGGCAAGGTGATGAACCCGTTTCAGCTTGGTGATGCCGTTCGAACCGGCGTCGTGCATATCGGCAATCTGCCCGGCGCCTTTTATACAAAACTGATGCCGGAGGCCGATGCCTTCAAACTTTCGGACTTCACAATCGTTGAAGAACGTGAAAACGGCGCATGGGAATACGTGAATGATCTCCATGTCGAGAGGATGAATGCTTTCCATCTGGCGCGGCACAAAGACTGCGTTCCCTTCCATCTTTATCTCAACACCAAGATCGACAAGCGCGATCTCAAAGGGTTGAACCTCAGGGTCACCCCGATCTATCGCGCATTCTTCTCATCCATGGGTGCTTCGATGATCCGCACCAAGCCGGGTGATGTCTATACAGCGCTCGAGCGCGGAACCGTGGACGGCTATGGGTGGCCAACGCAAGGCGTGCTCGATCTTGGCTGGCATGAAGTGACGAAATACCGGGTTGATCCTGCGTTCTATCGCGCCTCTGTCGAAATTCTGATCAACAACACAGAATGGGAAAAGCTCACTGACGCGCAGCGTGACGTTCTGAACGAAGCGGCGGCCTTTGTCGAAGGTCTTTGTAAAGAGGATCAGGCGCTCAACGAAGACGAGAAGAAGCGTCAGGCGGAAACCGGTATTGAGACGATCACCTTTGACGGAGCTGAAGGGGAAGCCTGGCTCAAGGATGCAAAAGAAACCGGTTGGGCTGAGTTCGTCAAAAACAATCCCAAGACCGGGCCGAGACTGAAAGAGCTTCTTTCGAAGTAAGCAGCGCCACTCCGGCGCGTCCTTGTTTGGGACCTGGGACGGGAGCGGACGGTGGATTCATCCGTCCGCTCCTCATCCCTCTGATCTCTAAAGTAGATTTCCTGGCAATCGCACCCTTTAAATGACGCCCCTCCTCCGTCTCTACGATTTCACAATCATTGCGCTCGCTGGCCTTGCGGGTGCTGCGATCTTTGCACTCGCTTTTGCGATCACTGCGGATGTGGTCTTGCGCAACATGGGAATCACCAATTTCCCCTGGCTTCTCGAGGTCACGGAATATGTCCTTTTCGGAGCGACCTTTCTGGCAAGTCCCTGGGTCTTAAAAAAAGGCGCGCATGTGCGGGTCGATATTGTGGTCTCGAATCTGTCTGCCACTGGTCGTCGCATGCTGGAGTTTGCGGCCGATGCACTTGGCCTTGCAGTATCCGGATGCCTTGGCTTCTATGCGCTCCGGGTCGGGCTCGAATCCTATGGGCGTGGCGATCTTCTCTTCAAAGAAATCGTCATTCCGGAATGGCCGTTCTTTGCGCTCGTCGCCTTCGCAAGTCTTCTCTTGTGTGTGGAATTCATCTGCAGGATGGTCGCTAAACCGGAAGGCTCGGCTTGATGGAATGGTATGAGGCGCTCAGTCTCCTGATCGGGACGCTTCTTGCCCTCATGCTGTTGGGACTGCCGGTCGCATTCGCCTTTCTTGCCGTCAATATTTTGGGTGCCTTTGTCTTTCTCGGCGGCGGGATCGGCCTTGATCAGCTTGTCCGCAATACCGTTGCATCCGTCAGCAACTTCTCGCTCGCGCCCATTCCGCTGTTTCTCCTGATGGGGGAAATCCTGTTTCAGACCGGCGTCGCCTATTCCGCGATCAATGCGGTTGACCGGCTGATCTCAAAGGTTCCTGGGCGGCTTTCTATCGTGTCGGTTCTGGGCGGGACGGTCTTTTCGTCTCTTTCAGGTTCGACGATCGCCAACACGGCTGTTCTCGGTAGCGCGCTTTTGCCCGATATGCTGAAGCGCGGCTATCGACCGACGATTGCGATGGGGCCGATCATGGCGACAGGCTCTATCGCGATGTTGATACCGCCTTCCGCCCTTGCCGTGCTCCTCGGAAGTCTGGCGGGTATTTCAATCGCGAAACTGCTCCTTGCCGGCATTATTCCGGGGCTTTTGATGGCTGCGAGCTTTCTTGTCTATATCGCGGTCCGATGTACA
>JBCDCZ010000267.1:0-6377 GCA_039180865.1 Pseudomonadota bacterium
ATGTTCGGTTACCGCCAGCGTTGGAGGACGCACCTTGCGGGGGAGGAGGACACCATGAGCTCAGCGCTTGCCGTGAGTCACGGCGGCTTTGGCCGTGCCGCGATCTACGCCCACGACCGCCCGATGATCACCCACGCCCATAGAGAAGGTCACCTGATCTTCCGAATATCCGGAGCACCGGCGACCGTGAAAGTCGGTTCCGTCTCTGTCGATTGCGACGGATCAATGGCGGCTGCCGTTAGTCCATGGGAACCGCATTCCTTCTCATTTCAGGAAGATGCGCCCTGCGTCACGTTGGTCCTCTACATCAAACCGATGTGGTTTTTGGAAAACTCTGGATCAGCCGATTATGCCCTCAACTTCGGAACATGTCGGGTACCGCTTTCGGGCGATCTGCCTTCGCTTGTGCGAAAACTGACGGCGTTGATGCTCGAAGACAGCGGCGACATAAACGTTGAGACAATCCTGATCGAGCTTGCGAAACGTTGTTACGAAGTATCGTGGAAAGACCGTCAGCGGCCCTGTTCTGCGATCCATCGCCGCCGCTTCAGCGATTTCCGCGTCAGGCGTTCTCAGGAGCTTATGAAAAGCTATCTGTCATGCCACAACGGACTGGATGCCCTCGCACAGGAAGTAGGCCTTTCTCGGCCGCATTTCTTCAAACTTTTCAAGAAGCAAACCGGTGTCACGCCAAACATCTATTTCAACACGTTGCGTGCGGAACAGGCCATCGAAGATCTGACTGCCAGCCGGAAGAGCGTTACCGACATTGCCTATGATCTCGGCTTCGCTTCACAGGCATCATTCACGCGGTTCTTCTCACAGAATGTAGGGATCGCTCCGTCTGACTATCGACGCACTGCACAAACGATCAGTCACCGTGATTTAGCGACCTAAAGGAAACGTCCGATACTTCTGGATACGTTCCAAGGCCCTGCGATTAGCTAAGCTTGCACGTGCGACAAAGTGATTTGCTCGCACTGTTTGAAGCTGATCAGCAAGCGGAGCCAAGAGTGACGACACCAGTTCGTCCGACAAAGCAGCCGGACGCCCGGCAGGACACCGCTGTCAGCGCGGCGCAGGACGCCGCGTCATGAGACGCTTTGCGCAAACGCACCCCTTCTGGTCGGCCATTATCGTTCTTGCCGTACTTATTCTGATTTATCTGATTTTCGCAGCTTGGCCGAAATGGCTGGTTGAGCTCATCGGGCGCAAGAAGATCTTTCTGAATGCTTTGTTCAACGGGATCACCCTTGGAGGACTCTACTTTCTGGTCGCATCGGGCTTCACATTGATTTTTGGTTTGATGCGGAACGTCAATCTCGCCCACGGCTCGCTCTATCTGCTTGGCGGCTATATCGGCTTTTTCGTCGCCGATTACACCGGTATGTGGCTTCTCGCATTTCCGGTCGCGTTTATTCTCGTCGCCATCATCGGGATCTTGATGCAGATCTTTGTCTTCCGTCTTATGGAAGGCCAAGACCTACGCCAGACCCTTGTCACGATTGGGCTTTCGATAGTCCTAGCCGACCTTATGCTCTGGGGGTTCGGTGGAGATTTTTACAATATTACGCCACCTCAATGGCTTTCCGGTCCACTCGAAACGGGCCTTGTCACATCCGAGAGGGTCCGGCGGTCCGGAGAAGTCGTCACCAGCTATCTCAAATATCCGATGGTGCGGATCGTGATTTTCGCGGCATCCGTTGCGATCGGAATTGGTATTTGGCTGCTCCTCAACAAAACGCGGATTGGCATGCTGGTCCGTGCAGGCGTCGATGATCGCGATATGCTGTCAGCAACCGGCGCACCGGTCCAATGGGTTTTCCTTGGGGTCTTTGCCTTCGGCGCCGGGCTTGCAGGGATGGCAGGCGTCGTCGGCGGAACCTTCCAGTCGGTGGCGCCGGGTGAGGATATTCGCTTCCTTCTCGCTTCACTTGTGGTCGTCATCGTCGGCGGGATGGGGTCGATTCCAGGTGCTGCTCTCGGCGCGCTCCTGATCGGGCTCGCCGAACAATTCGGTTCGGTCTACTTCCCGACCTATGCGGTCGTTTTGACATTCCTGATCATGGTGCTTGTGTTGGCGTTCCGCCCACAGGGCCTTCTCGGGAGGGCGTGAGAATGGCCCTTCATGATCTCGAACGCCCTTACGATCCAACGAGTGCCGAAGGCCGGGTTGCGCGACACTGGTTCGAGCGCATCCCCACAGCCTACTGGATCGTTGTTTTCCTGCTGATCACAATGCCGGTCTACGCATCGAACTTCGTTCTCTTCCAAATTTTCGGCTGGTCGTTCATCCTAGGAATGATCGCGACGTCCCTGATGTTCCTCGCCGGATATGGAGGAATGGTCAGCCTTGCTCAAATGACCTTTGCCGGTGTCGCGGGCTATTCGATCGCGATCTTTGGTGAGAGCGCAATCACAACGATCAGTCAGGGGTGGCCGTTTTACGTCGCGATCCCACTTGCCCTCATCGTTACGGTCCTGTTCGCGACCGGAATCGGATGGTTGGCGGTGCGTACCGAGGGCATCTACACGATTATGATTACACTCGCGATTGCCGCCGCATTCTTCTACTTTACACGCCAGAACTACGACATTTTCAATGGATTTCAGGGCTTCAACTCCGTCCTGCCACCGCCGCTCTTCGGAGTCGATTGGCGCGAGGCGATCCCGTTCTATTATCTCACCTTGTTCTTTGCGGCAGCGACCTATTTCGCGGTCTTGTATCTGAGCCGCGCTCCGTTCGGCCTTGCCCTTCAGGGGGTCCGCGATAATCCAAGGCGGATGGCCGCCCTTGGCTTCAACGTGACGGGGCACCGGGTCGCGGCCTATGCATTCTCTGCCATTCCGGCTGGCCTCGGCGGCATATTGCTCACCTGGCAGACGAGCCAGATCTCGCCCGGCACAATCTCACTGCAACCGGTAATCGATGTTCTGGTGATTGCGGTTGTCGGAGGTTTGAGCCACCCGATTGGTCCCTTCATCGGCGCATTTCTGTACGTGGTTTTGAAAACCTTTGCTGTCGACGTTCTCATTGCGGTCGGCCTTGGCGGTGAGCGGTTCCAATTACTGATCGGCCTTGGCTTCCTCATAGTTGTCTATGTGTCGTCCGACGGACTCATCGGCATCTGGCGCAAGATCCGCGAAAGCCGCAACCGTGATCCCTTCCGCAAAAGGGAGGGCGAATGAGCGGCCTTGCGAACATGACCGGGACGGAAAACGCCCTCGAACTCCGCGATGTGTCTAAAACATTCGGCGCGCTCGCAGCCTTGAGCGGAATTGAGCTTGTGGTGAAACCGGGCGAACGCCGCGCTGTCCTTGGCTCAAACGGTGCCGGTAAAACAACGCTCTTCAACTGCATTACAGGTGACTTTCCACCGTCCTCGGGTTCGATCCGATTTTTCGGCGAGGACGTAACCGCGTTTCCACCGCAAGAGCGGATCCGGCGCGGTTTGCGGCGGACCTATCAGATTTCGCTCCTTTTCCATGGCCTCACGGTTCTCGACAACATTTATCTTGCCTGTCTTGGCGTTAGTCGCGGCCGTTTTTCGTTTCTACGGCCAAGACGGGACGATGCGCTCGTTGCCGCGTCAGAGCGTTTGGTTGAACTGGTGCATCTGGACGCGGTGAAAGATTCCAGCGTGAGCGACCTTTCCTATGGCCAGCAACGCCAACTTGAAGTCGCGATGGCTCTATCCGGCGCTCCGCGTTTCATTTTGTTCGATGAACCTGCAGCAGGTTTGAGTCCTGCAGAGCGCCGAGAACTCATAGAGATCCTCACAAATCTCCCGAGCCATATGGGCTTCATCATCATCGAACACGACATGGATGTGGCGCTGCGCGTCTCCGATTACGTCACGATGATGCACAACGGAGAGATCTTCAAAGAAGGGCGGCCGGCGGAGATCGAAGAAGATCCGGAAGTTCAGGCCCTTTATCTCGGGGGGGCGGAGCATTGACGAATCCGAGCCTCCAGATACGCGACCTCAACGTCTATTATGGCCACTCCCATGCGCTGCAAGGTGTGAACCTGACTTTACCGAAGGGCGTTCTGAGCGTCGTCGGCCGCAATGGGATGGGAAAGACCACGCTTTGCAAGGCAATTATGGGTCTTGTGCCGGTCGCCTCCGGGACAATCTCGATGGCCGGTCGCGAGATTTCAAAGCTCGACCCTGTCCAAACTGCACGGCTTGGTATCGGATATGTGCCGCAGGGGCGGCGGCTCTGGCCCTCATTGACCGTGGATGAGCATTTGCGGCTCGTCGCAAAACGCGGCGGCGCGTGGAGCATTGAACGGATTTACTCGACGTTCCCGCGCCTTGCCGAACGCAGGCAAAATGGCGGCGGACAGCTTTCGGGCGGCGAACAGCAGATGCTCGCAATCGGCCGGGCACTGCTTCTCAATCCACGGCTGCTCGTGATGGACGAACCGACCGAAGGCCTTGCGCCGGTCATCGTCAATCAGGTCGAGGAGATGCTGATACGCCTAGGTCAGGAAGGCGACATCGATGTCCTCGTGATCGAACAGAATATCGGCGTTGCCTGCGCGGTCGCCTCAGAAGTCGCGATCATGGTCAATGGCCGGATCAACCGTGTCATGGATTCAGAAATCCTCTCCGGAGACCGGGATCTTCAACAAGCGCTTCTCGGCGTCGGACGCCATGCGCATGACGAAACCGATCAGGAAGAGACCGTCAAAACAGGATCCGATGCAGCCCCGGCGAACGGCATCACTCGCATTTATGTGTCGAACCCAAACCCGCCGACCCGCTGGTCCAGGCCGGTCCCGGTCCGCGTTCTCGAGCAATCCGCGCGCACCCAAACTGGCCTTCCGTCAGCGGCGAATGTCGTGCCCCTGGTGAGCACGCAACGCTCGTCTCAACGCGGTGGCATTGTCTATGTCTGTGGAACCTTCGACACGAAGGGGCGGGAGCTTGACTATATGGCCGATCTCGTGCGGGAAAGCAGCCTCATTGTCAGAACCGTCGATCTCTCAACGTCCGGCGGGCGGTCGGGCGCCGACATTCCTCCCCATGTAGTCGCGGCCCACCATCCACGAGGTGCTGCTGCCGTCTTCACCGGAGATAGAGGGACTGCGGTCGCCGGTATGACGCTCGCTTTCGAGCGTTGGGTGAAAAACACGGGCGATATCGGCGGGCTCTTGTCAGCCGGGGGCTCGGGGGGAACGGCCCTGGTGTCTCCAGGGTTTCGCGTTTTGCCGGTAGGCGTGCCGAAGCTCATCATTTCTACGGTGGCAAGCGGTAACACCGAGCAATATGTCGGCCCCTCCGATATCACCATGATGTACTCGGTGGCTGACGTGCAGGGTCTCAACTCGATCACACGGCCAGTCTTGGCGAACGGTGCTGCGGCTCTCGCAGGAATGGTTCGGGCCCGCCAGAAACCGCAGCCCGAAACGGATGGAAAACCAGCCATCGGCATAACCATGTTCGGTGTCACCACGCCATGTGTGCAGATGGTCTCGAAGATGCTGGAAGCAGACTATGATTGCCTGGTCTTCCACGCGACCGGCGTTGGCGGCAGATCGATGGAAAAACTGCTCGATTCCGGCTTGCTTGAAGCCGTTATCGATCTCACCACCACAGAGGTTTGCGACATGGTCGCGGGTGGCGTATTCGCAGCGACCGGAGAGCGGTTCGATGCGTCGATCCGGGCGGGCGGGGCCTATATCGGGGCGTGCGGTGCGCTCGACATGGTGAACTTCAACGCGCCCGATACCATCCCCGAACGCTATCGCGGCCGTCTGTTCTACGAACACAATCCGCAAATCACGCTGATGCGCACCACGCCCAACGAATGCGTGAAAATGGCTGAGTTCATTGGCGAAAAACTGAACCGCATGAGCGGTCCGGTCCGCTTCTTCCTGAATGAGGGTGGTGTCAGCCTTCTCGATAGTCCGGGTCAACCGTTCTGGGACCCGGCGGCCAATAAGGCACTCTTCGAAACGCTTGAAGCCGTCGTGCGCCATACCGCCAACCGGCAATTGGTGCGCGTGCCCCATAACATCAACGATCCCGAATTCGCCGACCTCGTCGTCAGAACGTTCCGTTCCTTCAACGGCCGGCCTGAACGCGAACGCAAAGGAGCCTGATCAGAATGTTTCAGCGTACAGATCTCATGGCAAAATTCCGCAAGATGCGGGACGACGGTGAACCGATCATCGGTGGCGGCGCCGGAACAGGGCTCTCGGCGAAGTGTGAAGAAGCGGGCGGCATCGATCTAATCGTCATCTACAATTCCGGGCGCTATCGGATGGCCGGTCGCGGCTCGCTTGCTGGCTTAATGCCCTATGGTGATGCGAATGGCGTGGTCATGGAAATGGCAGGAGAGGTTCTCCCGGTTGTCAAGAACACACC
>JBCDCZ010000268.1:0-6368 GCA_039180865.1 Pseudomonadota bacterium
GCGCAAGGTCTTATGGGTCGTGCTGGTCGCCACATGGGCATGAGGGAACGGGCTTGGATGTGCCCCACCCGCTACGAGGCCCGCAAAATGTGCCATATCCACATGAAGATAAGCGCCGACCTCGTCCGCGATCGCGCGGAACCGGGCAAAGTCGATGATTGGGCTGTAGGCGGAACCGCCGGCAATGATGAGCTGCGGTTTGTGTTCTTTCGCAAGCGCTTCCACCTGATCGTAATCGATCACGCCATCTTGCTTTCTGACGCCGTATTGGATGGCATTGAACCATTTTCCTGACAGATTGGGGCGCGCACCGTGGGTCAGGTGGCCGCCTGCATCGAGGCTCATCCCGAGGATTGTATCGCCAGGCTTGATGAGCGCCAGATTGACGGCCTGGTTTGCCTGGCTGCCGGAATTTGGCTGCACATTGGCATAGGCGCACCCGAAGAGTTTGGTGACGCGCTCGATCGCGAGATCCTCAACGATATCGACGTACTGGCATCCGCCATAATACCGCCGTCCGGGATAGCCTTCAGCGTATTTGTTTGTAAGAACAGACCCTTGAGCCTCAAGGACAGCGCGGCTTGCGATGTTCTCTGACGCAATCAGTTCGATCTCATGAGATTGACGCTGATATTCCTGATTGATGGCGTTTGCGATTGCCGGATCGCTGTCGGCCAGCGAACGGGTAAAAAAGCCGGTTTCGGTGGTCGTTGCCGTTTCCGTATCAGTGATAGCCATGGTCGTCTCCCGATGTCGTCCAATTCTCTTACACGCCGATGCCGATCAAGCTGCTCTTTGACCCCATTCGAGCCAGGCAGACCTCAAACGCCGCAATCGCAACGCAATTGGCAAGGAAGCTAGGCGCGTTTCGTACCGCTTCAATGGCGGTCTAATCGCGAGCGTCGGGAATATCATAGAGGGGATGGCTGGCCAAGCCTGAATTGGACTTGCCCCGGGAGTTCTCTTGTTTAAACGAGAATTCCCCGTCCACTTCCCGGTGTGTCAGACGAAGATTTGTCTGTTGTCGGTTTGTTGGCCGCATCCTCTTCGGCGATGCGTCGTTTCAGCTTTTGGACTGCTATCCGGCTCATCTCCGTCTGTGTCGAAGAGACGGGTGCGATGATAGTGACCTCAATCAGGCTCACAGGATCTATAGCCGTTACTTTGACGGAGTTGCCCACCTGCTGGAATTCAAGGAAGATGCTGTCCTTCCGGTCTTTCGCGCTATCCATAGCGATTGTCCGCTCCTAATCGATGACCTCCAGGATAATAGGCGGAACACTTACATCAAAGGTTAAGGCCGAATGCTGCGCCCAAGGTCTGCGGACTCATCCACAGAAATCGCACGGAGGCTTTTGCGGGCACGATGTTATGCCCGCATCATCGCTTTGGTTTGATGCGCCTGATTCTAGCGGAGGGCGACCGGACCGATGCCGTCAATGTTGTAAACGTCGTCCCGGAAGTGGGTCACCCCTGTCGGTGTACCCCAGGCTGTGACGTAGGTCATGAGCAACGGAACGGCGTTGCTGATATCTGCATCTGTGCGTTCACCGGATTTGATCGTCTGATCAATATTGCGGCGAGACCAGCCTGGCGTTTCCTTCAGGAGCCATTGTACGAACTCCCGAACATTCTGAACGCGGACGCAGCCCGATGAATGGAACCGCACTTCTTTCCCGAAGAGGTTCTTGTCGGGTGTGTCATGCAGATAGACGGCATGCGGATTCTGGAAGTTGATACGCATCTGGCCAAGAGAGTTGAAGTCGCCCGGATCCTGCCGGAACCGGTAATTCACGGCTTCGTCGCTGAACCAGTCGATTGCTTCCGGCGCGATTTCGTCACCGCCGGGTGAGAAAATACGAATCCGATATTCAGTCAGATAGTTCGGCTGCTCTTGCATCAGCGGAATCAAATCCTTGCGGATGATCGAGACCGGAACCGTCCAGTAAGGATTGAAGTTTACCTCATGGATCGCGCTTTCCAGGATCGGTGTCTGGCGGTCGATCTTGCCGACAACGGCCGTGTGCCGTGAATGAATGCGCCCACCCTCAACCGTTTCGATTGCGGCTGCGGGAATGTTCACCATCACGAACCGATTGCCTTTGGTCTTCGGAACATCCTTCAGGCGCTCATAATTCGTCTGCAACTGCCGGAACCGGACATTCGCGGGAATATTGAGCGCCGAAATCGTCAAAGACCCGATGATGCCGTCAACAGCCATGCCGTGGCGCGCCTGAAAGTTGCGGACGGCTGCATCGACGTAGGAATCGAAGACGTCCGATTCAGCGAGTGCCGGATCAAGGTCGCCGGAAACCGCGAGTCGGGCCCTCAGAGCCTGAACGTTGGCACTGCGCGCACCAAGGCGAAGACGCCGCGTTTCCGGAACAACTTGCCAGCCGCCGCGTTCGACAATGCCTGCATATTCGCGCAGCGAATTTTCGATATTGGCGACGGAATTGTCAGAAAGCGTCGGGTAGAAGTCCGACACCTGTTTTTTTCGTGAGAGTGAATCGAATCCGTCAGACCATTCCGCCTGGTTTTCGTTCTGCAGAATTTCAAGCAGCGGATCGAAAGATTCCGCCCGTGCGGCACTTCCAGCAGCAAGGGCCGCTGCCCCCGCAAGCAAAGTCCTGCGTGAAAATCTGGTGTCCACTAATCTGCTCCTGTCCCCTTGCCGTATCTTTGGTGTTGTAACGCTGTACCATTCAAGCGCGCTACAATAGACGGCTTCCGCATCTGTTGCGCGTAGCATACGGATAAGCCCGATACAATCTGAAGTGCCTGCTTCGTCCGCGATCTTCAAGGTGCTCGCAAAAATGTTATCTGAACGCGTGAATGCGTCGTAAGTGAGGGTGCGCCGTGGCACTTTATGTCAGTCTTTTCATAACGATAGCCGCCTTTTCCACGCTTTGGGCCATGAGCCTGAAACGCGAGGATCTCGGCATCATCGATATTTACTGGGGGCCAGGTTTCGCAGTGATCGGCGCGGTTCACTTATGGCTGCTTGAAAGTCCGACTAGCGGGCAAATTATCTTTTATTTGCTGACACTTACGTGGGCTCTGCGGCTTGGTGGATACCTCTATATAAGGCATCGGTTGAGCCATGGCGAAGACCGCCGGTACCGCGCTATGCGAGAAAACGGTGGTCAGGATTTCTGGTGGAAGAGCCTTTTCAAGATTTGCTGGCTGCAGGCCGTCATTATGTGGGTTGTTGCTACTCCGCAACATACCGGACTGGCTGTTTTGGATGGCGACCTGAACAGCATACTGTTTGGAATGGGAATCATGATTGCACTTGTTGGTTTGGCGATCGAAACCATTGCTGACATGCAGCTTTATCGTTTCAAACAGAACCGTTCGAGCCCCGACGCCATTTGCGTGGAAGGCCTGTGGCGCTACTCCCGCCATCCCAATTACTTCGGCGAAGTCCTTGTCTGGATCGGCTTCGGTTTAGGCGGCTTCGCGCTCTCGGGATCATATTGGGCGTTTTTGGGCCCTGCCCTGATCATATTTCTTTTGATCAAAGTGTCCGGCGTTGCGCTTCTTGACCGGCATTTAAGCGCTGCGAAACCTGATTACGCAGCCTATGCAAGTCGAACGAGCGCGCTCATTCCTTGGCCGCGGCGAAGCGAAGCCGCCAAAAAGGAAAAACCCGCGCCGTGAAGCGCGGGTTCCAAGGGATTGCTTGCTATCGCTGATCTTAGAGCCTGTAAAGGATCTGGTCGGTCCAGAAACGCTCAAGACGCAGAAGCGATTTGTTGAGTGTTTCGAATTCGTTCAAACCGATGCCACCGACTTTATGGATCGACTGAGTGTGCCGCTCATAAAGACCGCTGACAATGTTTGCGACCTCACGGCCCTTCTCTGTCAGGCTTACACGCACTGACCTGCGGTCCATGCGTGACCGCTGGTGAGAGATGTAGCCAGCCTCAACCAGTTTCTTCAGGTTGTAGGATACATTTGATCCGAGGTAATAGCCCCGTGTGCGTAGTTCACCTGCTGTCAGTTCCGCGTCTCCGATGTTGAAAAGCAACAGCGCCTGAACGCTGTTGACGTCGGACCGGCCAGACCGCTCGAATTCATCTTTGATGACGTCAAGCAAACGGCGGTGCAACCTTTCCACCAAACGCAGAGATTCCAGATAGTGAGTGCGGATCGCATCCTCGTCCTCAACAACCGGCTGGACTTCTGCTGTCCCAATCATGTTGCTCATACCTAAACGCCTTTCCTGCTTGGGAATACTTTTTGATCCCCTATAGGCATGACAATACGGTAGTGCGCATAAAATCGACTTAAGCGGGATAGTTAAATTAAGATGAATCAGGCTTTTGAAAAAACATATTAAATAGAAGATGAATTCAATGCTTACGATTTATTGGTATTTTCGCCTGGTTTCCAATCCATCCTTGAGAGAGCGAGTATGATAAGACCTCCGCAATAAAGCGACAAAGCGACCATCAGGAATGAACCCAGGATATACTGTGAAAAAGTTACATGTTCGATCGCGAAATGCGTAAAAATCACACCAATTGCGCAAAGCCCCCAAAGAAAGAACCCCCAACTTGCGCCAAGCCATAATCCGACCGCTAGAGCCGGCAGGACAACAGTGAGAATGCCTTCAACGATGGCCGTGTGGTTGTCTGCGACAAAGGAATCGATCAGATGTCTGCCGAAGAAGCCGATCGAGTGCGCCCAGAAGTAGATTGCAATGCCGAGCACCACCATGGAAAGCACCCGCAAAAAGGTGACGAAAACCGGCAGGCCGAAAACAGATAAAGGTTGCGGTTTCGGAGCGCGCAAAAAAGGATTGTCGATAAGATCATCGTTGTTGAAGCCGGACATTCTGTTCGCTCTTTAGCCTCCCGCGAAGCTCTACTGCGCTCTCCTATCGCGGCAAACCGCGCGGGTAAAGTTTGCCTTTTCCCAAAACTTACGTACACCTACCAGTATGATTGTAGCCTGATGATCTGCAAAATGCTCTCGGCTTTGCGTAAAAGGTACCACGCGGGTGTACCTTTTCAGACGTCCCAGGTGCCTTCGGAGTGCTTCGGGTGTCGCCTGGGCTGAATGAAGGGGGAGACCCGCAACCAAACAGGCCTTACTTATGCTTAATTCGCCGCAGCGTCCTAAAATCGATATCGACCCGATTGTCAATCATACCCGTATGCGGAGAAACCGCCGGACGGATTGGGGCCGAAGACTTGTGCGCGAAAACACGCTGAGCGTGGACGATCTGATTTGGCCCATCTTCCTGACGGATGGGAAAGACGGAAGTTCTCCCGTCCCCTCCATGCCGGGTGTTGAGCGTCATACTGTTAATCGTGCCGTCGGTCTCGCGAAAGAAGCCGCCGATCTTGGAATTCCTGTGATTGCGCTTTTTCCCAATACCGATCCGGCACGGCGAGACGAACACGGATCAGAGGCGCTCAATCCCGATAATCTCGTGTGCTGCGCCTGTCGTGCGATAAAGGACGCTGGCGTATCCGTTGGCCTCATGACGGATGTTGCGCTCGATCCGTATACCAGCCACGGCCATGACGGTGTGATGGCGGGCGAGACGATCCTCAACGATGAAACGGTCCATATTCTCTGTCAGCAGGCTCTCAATCAAGCGCAAGCAGGTGCGGATATCATCTCGCCATCCGACATGATGGATGGTCGGATCGGGGCGATCCGGCGCAGCCTTGACGGCGATGGTTTCGAAGATATTCAGATTCTATCCTATGCCGCGAAATATGCGTCCGCGTTTTACGGCCCGTTCCGGGATGCGGTCGGGACCAATCAGACCCTCATCGGGGACAAGCGCACCTATCAGATGGATCCGGGCAACACCGATGAAGCGATCCGGGAAGTCGCGCTCGATCTCGATGAAGGGGCGGATCTCATCATGGTCAAGCCTGGGATGCCCTATCTCGACATCATACACCGTGTGAAAGCGGAGTTCGGTGTGCCGACCTTTGCGTATCAGGTTTCCGGTGAATACGCGATGATGATGGCAGCAGCCGAAAATGGCTGGCTTGACGGAGAGCGCGTCATGTTCGAGAGCCTCCTCGCTTTCAAAAGGGCGGGCGCGGACGGAGTTTTGAGCTATTTTGCGCCAAGGGTCGCGCGTCTTCTTAATGACAAATAATCAGGTTATCCGCAGGACGCTGGATCTTGCGGGCGCACGCTCGACTACCCACGTATAAAACAAGAGAAATCGACTTATTGCCGGGGTCTTTAGAACCCGCAGACAGGAAAAACGCGTGATACAACCTCAAACAGATCACAGCCATCAGGCGGGCCGCGACGATGTCTTCGACTATCCGGGAAATCAAGCGCTCTTTGAAGCGACCCTATCTCGGCGTGCCCTTGCTTTTGTTATCGAC
>JBCDCZ010000269.1:0-6357 GCA_039180865.1 Pseudomonadota bacterium
CAGGATGCGCTCGTATTCGTCCGGTTTCAAACCGTGTTCCGCAACGAGGGCATCGGTGATTTCAACGTCGTTTCGAAGCATCAGGCTACCTTGGAGAGTGCACTTTCAAACAATCCGCGACCATCGCTTGCCCCGTGAAAGTCTTCGATCAGGTTTTCCGGATGCGGCATCATACCGAGCACGTTGCCTGCCGCGTTGACGATCCCTGCAATATCATTGATGGACCCGTTAGGGTTGGTGCCTTCGGCGTACCGGAAAACAACCTGATCGTTATCTTCAAGCGCTTTGAGAGTATCTGGATCGGCGAAGTAATTGCCATCGTGATGGGCAACCGGGCACCGGAGGATATCACCACGCTCATAGGCGGAGGTGAAGGTCGTGTTGGCGTTTTCAACCGTGAGCTTCACTTCGCGGCAAACAAATCTGAGGCTTGCATTGCGCATCAGAGCGCCAGGGAGGAGGCCAGCTTCCGTCAAGATCTGGAAGCCGTTGCAAACGCCGAGAACCTTGGCACCGCGATGAGCCGCTGCAGAAAGTGCCCCCATGATCGGCGCGCGAGCAGCAATTGCGCCCGCCCGCAGGTAGTCGCCATAAGAAAAGCCGCCCGGCAAGACATAAAGATCAGCGTCAGGAAGACGGGTTTCCGTGTGCCAGACGAGCAATGGCTCCGTGCCGCTTATTTTGCTTAGGGCTGCGATCATATCGCGATCGCGGTTTGAGCCGGGATAGAGGATAACGGCGCTCTTCATTGCAAATGCTCAGCGCTCCTCCGGCCAGGAAATGGCGTAATCTTCGATGACCGTGTTGGCCAGGAGTTTTTCGCACATACTGCGAATCTGTTCCTCTGCTGCCTGACGGTCGCCTGCGGTTAGATCAAGATCGAAAACCTTACCTTGGCGCACACTCCCGACACCGTCAAAGCTCAGTGCGGAAAGCGCCCCCTCGATTGCCTTTCCTTGCGGATCGAGAACACCGTTTTTCAAAGTGACTGTGACGCGCGCTTTCATGGAAGGGCCCTATTTTCGCGAGGGTCGAAGGGTGATTATTTGACGAGCCGTGGACCGGTGCCCATTTGCGGTTCGTTTTCAACAAGAATACCGAGCCTGCGGGCGACTTCGCGATAGGCTTCTAGCAAGCCACCCATATCGCGGCGGAACCTGTCTTTATCGAGTTTGTCTTTTGTTGATGTATCCCAAAGGCGGCAGGAATCCGGTGAGATTTCATCGGCGACAATGATGCGCATGTGGTCGTTTTCCCACAAACGCCCACACTCCATCTTGAAATCGACCAACTGGATACCGACGCCGAGGAAAAGACCGGAGAGAAAGTCGTTGACCCGGATGGCGAGCGCCATCATGTCATCGATTTCCTGAGGGCTTGCCCAACCGAAGGCCGTGATATGTTCCTCTGCAACGATTGGATCATTGAGGGCGTCGTTCTTGTAGTAGAACTCGATGATCGAACGCGGCAGCACGGTCCCTTCGTCAATCCCGAGGCGTTGCGACAGTGAACCGGCCGCAACATTCCGCACAACCACCTCAAGCGGGATGATTTCCACTTCTTTGATCAGTTGCTCGCGCATATTGAGCCGTTTGATGAAGTGGGTCGGGATACCGATATCGTTAAGATGGCCGAAAACGAACTCGGAAATGCGATTATTCAGAACGCCCTTTCCATCAACGATTTCATGCTTTTTGTTGTTGAATGCAGTGGCGTCATCCTTAAAGAATTGAACGAGAGTACCGGGCTCGGGCCCCTCATAGAGGATTTTGGCCTTGCCTTCATAAATACGGCGGCGGCTTTTCATACAAATCGACCTGTTCTGGATTGGCGATGAGGTTTCGGTGTTTATTCGAATGCCTTGGGAAAAACACAAACGGCATCCGGCTCGAACCCTGGCCAGGTTGACGATATTTGCCGCGAACCTACTAAAAGTTTTGCAGCGATACAATCGGCAAGGCGAAGCTCATAGCTGAAGCCGCCTTCTTGCCCGCAGGATTCTCACAGACCTCGACTTTATTTGTGCACCAACCCCTTAAAATAGCGTGCGGAAACGCTTATTGTCGAAAACACACAATCTGTCCTGACGGGGGTTTTGGAACCATGACTTCATTCGATGATCGCGCAAACGCTTATGAGAGCAAATTTGCCCATGACGAGGAATTGCGCTTCAAAGCGACCGCACGGCGCAACAAGCTGCTCGGCCTTTGGGCGGCGGAAAAACTTGGTATGAGCGGAGCAGAAGCCGACGAATATGCGAAATCGGTCATCCGTTCTGACTTTGAAGAACCGGGTGATGAAGACGTATACCGCAAGGTCAAAGGCGACTTTGATGAAGCGGGCGTTGATCAGTCCGAGCATCAGATCCGCCGCACGATGAGCGAATTGATGGCTGAGGCTGTTAAACAGATCGAAGCCAGTTAATCTCGGCGGCAAGCATTCAAAAAGAAAAAATCCCGCCATGTGGCGGGATTTTTTTCACTAGAGTTCGATCGAGAGCTCTTCTCCACCAAGAGTTTCAAGAATCCCGGGACGGTTCGGGATTTCATCCGTATCCGTCAAAAGATCCGGATCGTCATCGAAGTTATAGCCGCCAGCCGAACAACCGCTTACTGCGACAAGCGCCGCAAGCACGATTGCTATCTTCGGTCCATTCTGGAGCAAAAGAAGTGTCATAGCGAATTGTCCCTAATTGCGCGGAACCCCTACTTGTTCCACCCCTAGCCATACACAAAAGGGGTCCCTGAAACAAGGACCCCTCTGTAATCGTCGTTTGGCAAATGCCTTAGAATTTCACACGTGCACCGGCTGCAACGATGTGAACGCTCTCTGGGTCGCCAACCGCGTTGCCTGCAACGCCAGCACCACCTGTTTCGTCAAGCTCGAACGCGGTGTCGAGGTTGAACAAACGGTAACCGACGAAAGCTTCTGTAGAAAGCTTGTCGATTTTCTGTACGAGCTGAACGCCGACAGAGAAACCCTCGATCTGGTTCAGGATGATTGCAGCATCAGCAAGTTCGGCAGCGCCTGAGCCAACGTTCGTGACATCGTCACCTTCCGGTGAACCGTTGATGTTCATGTAGTCAACAGCAAAGGCCGTCTTACCAAGGCTGGTAAGTTTACCTTGCCAACCACCTTTGATCCACCAAGCAGTAAAGTTATCGGCGGCATCCGGTGCTGACGCATCATCAAAGAAGTTGTGGTAACCACCAGTCAGGCTCAGACCCGTCGGCTTATGCAGAGCCGACAGAGAGCCGGTAAAACCGCGGGACTGCTGGTTGGTTGTCGGATCGATCGCGGCCGTATCAAAGAACGCGAAGTATGCAGCAGCACCTTTGATAGAGAAGTCGCCAACGTTCTTGTTGGAATAGGTGAGCGCGGCGTCGTACTGACGCTCAGAGACGTAGGATGCGGATGCTTTAAAACCACCAAGGAGTGATGGGGTTTCATACCGGATACGGCTTTCGCGGCTTAGACCATCGATCGGGTCGAATACATCGCCCACATCAGTGATAATCGTTCCGGCTGCGTCCACGATATCGATGCCGTCGTCGTCAAACGACGCATCACCGACGGCGAGCGTTGCACCTGAAAGATCCGATTCAGCAGATTTGTTTGATGCCGTGTCGCCCTGGCCGAGGAATATTGAACCGAGCAACTTATCGACGAAAATGGCTTCCGCTTTACGAATCTCGAAGTTGGCATCAGTTGAAACCTGTTCGCTAAGGTTCGTATCATCATCGACATCGAGTTCGTCGCGCGGATTGACTTCGAGGTCGAATTCGAAGGCTGTCTTGACCGAGAAACGATCATTCAGCTTGCCTGAGCCGAGAATCCGGAAGCGGTTTGATGATGCGTCGTTGTCGACGATCTGCAGCGCTTGGTCTTCGCCGTTATTCGAATAGCGAACAGCGTTGTTGATCTGACCGTTAACAACGACCTTGATTTTCTTGTTGCCGTTGAGAACAACGTTCCCCTTACCCTCGATCGCTTTCTCAAGGGCCTCAATGCGAGCCAGCAGATCGTCATCAGACAGCGAATCGAGATCCGCTGCGAGAGCACTCTGCGCTCCAGCCAGCATTGCAGAAGAAACGGCCGTTGCCAGCAGAGCCTTCCTGGTTGATTTGAATGTCATTGATTGTCTCCAGACATAACAAAGAATCGATGCGCTGAACCCCAACGCTAGTTCTTATTCGCCACAAAAGGGGGGGTGTGTAAACGGGTTAAGACACGGACTCGCTGAGTGTGTTTTTTGGGTACCACATTGTTTTTCGAACGCTTTTTTCAGCTAATAAACCCGTTTTCCAGCAATATTTCGTCACGAACCTGTCACATTGCAGCAATGTCAAACGTCTTGGTCGGCTTGTGGTGGATAACTTGTGGCTTTGCGGCAACATAGGGCAATTTAGCTTATGGAAATAGGCTATTTTGACTGATGAATTTCCGTTGCTAAAAACAATCGAGACAGCTCGACTTTTTGCACATGAGGATTGAGTGTGACAAAATAGCAACGCACCGTTTGGGCTGATTTACGCAGCGTTTGGTCGGATTTAAATGAGACCAAGCAAATGCTCAATATGAGGTTTAAGGGAGGAGAGTTTGACCTATCAATCACTACCAGAGCGGCTTTCACGTTCGGCCCCGCTTCTTGGTACATGGCATCTCTCGGCATCGGCAGCCTTTGTCGAAGCCGCTGCTGAAATCGGCGTTGATTTCGTTGTGATGGATGTTCAGCACGGGACCTATGACTTTGAAAAGCTGACACAGACCCTTGCACATTCGATACGCGCAGGCGTGCTTTCTGCCGTTAGGATTGCCGCAAACGATTACGCTTTTGCCGGGCGTGCGGTAGATGCCGGCGTGGATATCGTCATCGCCCCGCTTATCGATACACCAGAAGATGCCCGCGCTTTGGTCGACGCAGTGAAATACCCTCCGATCGGAGGACGCAGTTGGGGGCCGGGTGGAGCGATGCGCTATCAGGGTGAAACGGATGCAAACCGGTACCTGCAGGTAGCCAATGAACGCGTAACAGCGCTTGCGATGATCGAGACCGCACTGGCTTTTGAGAATCTTGGCGCGATCCTCGCAGTCGATGGTCTTGATGGCGTGCTCGTCGGGCCGTCGGACCTCTCAATCGCTCTTTCAAATGGTTCCGAACTCGATCCGTTTGGGGCGCGATCTATTCATGCAATAGCGGAGATCGCGAAAGCAGCGGGTCAATCAAACAAGATTGCTGCGATTTTCACAAATCGCGAAGCGCACACGAAAGCGGCGATTGATCTTGGCTATCAGGCGATTACCGTCGCGACGGATCTGGGATTGTTCGGAAGCGCGGTGGAGAGTTCCCTTAAGAAATGGCGTTAGGCGTCAGAGGGGCCGAGCGTTGACATAAACTGGGCAAAACTCAGAAGCCCTTCAGGCCATGGGCCCTGACCGCTTTCGGCGTTGATATGTCCGCTTTCACCGGCACTTTCAAACCGCGCTCCCCAAGCGTAAGAATAATCCTCCGCTGTCTCATGACTGCAATAGGGATCGTCGAGGCTCGCCACAAGGACACTTGGAAACGGCAGCGGATCTTCGGGGACTGGAGCAAACACCGATATTTCGGGCAGGGTTTCGGGTGCGCGTGTCATGTCCGGCGGCGCAACGAAATATCCGCCCATGACCCTTGATGTGATTGATTTTGGTAGGGAGGCTGCGGCGTGGACTGCAGCAATCACACCTAGGGAATGACCAATCAGGATGACCGGGCGTTCGGCTTCATCGATCCTCTTCTCAATGTTGCCCAGCCAAACAGTGCGGTCCGGGTTGTCCCAGTCGGGTTGCTCAATGCGGCGCGCCGTCTTGAGTTTTGCCGACCATCGTTCGTACCAGTAGTCCGGTCCACCGCCGCCAAGACCTGGCAGGATCAATATGTCGGTTTGAGACGTTTTCATTTCACATGCATCGCTTGGTGTGTCTGGCCGCCCACGAGAAATAGGCAGGGTAGGTTGTTCGCGCAAGTTGTCCAGCCCGTAAGCATCCGGCTCGCAAGTTCAATTGCAAAGACGAGTGAGAAAGGCGTTCAGTCTTTCGAAGACCGTTTATCTTGAAATCCGGACATGGCATAAGCGGTTTATGGCAGAGATCGGTCAATATGGTGGTGGAAATCGGAACGCACAGCAAACGGCGTTCGGCAGTTTCGCGCGGACACATTTGTTTAAAGGAGCGATTGCGCTTGTTTTCCTCACAGTAATCGGGATCGGCGGTATTCTTTGGCAACTGGCTCCGCCCCTTCCGGCCACCGCGACAGGCGGCGCCTACCGTGCGGCGGATAGCGAAGAGCTCGATCCAACGGACCGCGCATCATCTTGG
>JBCDCZ010000270.1:0-6295 GCA_039180865.1 Pseudomonadota bacterium
AAGTGACAGAACATAGTGGAAATGAGCCACCACGTAATAGGTGTCGTGATAGGCGCGATCAAGACCGGCATTGGCAAGCTGAACGCCCGTGACGCCACCGACCGTGAACAGGAAGATGAATCCGATTGCCCAGAGCATCGGGGTGCGGAACTCGATCGAACCGCCCCACATGGTTGCAATCCAGGAGAAGATTTTCACGCCCGTCGGCACCGCGATCACCATGGTTGCGATCACGAAATAGGCCTGTGTATCGACATCAAGGCCAACGGTAAACATGTGGTGCGCCCACACGATGAAGCCGACAACACCGATTGCCACCATCGCATACGCCATCCCGAGATAACCGAAGATCGGCTTCCTGGAGAAGGTGGAGACGATGTGGCTGATGATTCCGAAACCAGGCAGGATCAAAATATAGACTTCCGGATGTCCGAAGAACCAGAACAGGTGCTGGAAGAGAATCGGATCACCGCCACCCGCCGGCACGAAGAATGTTGTGCCGAAGTTTCGGTCGGTGAGGAGCATGGTGATCGCGCCGGCAAGGACTGGGAGCGAAAGCAACAGCAAAAACGCAGTAATGAGCACAGACCACGCAAAAAGCGGCATCTTATGGAGAGTCATCCCTGGTGCGCGCATGTTAAAGATCGTCGTGATGAAGTTGATAGCGCCGAGGATCGATGAAGCCCCCGCGATGTGGAGCGACAGGATCGCAAGATCCATTGCCGGTCCCGGCAAGGCATCGCCACCGGTCAGCGGCGGATAGATAAACCAGCCCGACCCAACACCGAAGTTGCCTGCCGGTCCTGGCACGAACATTGATGAAACCAGCAGGATCAATGCCGGCGGTAGGAGCCAGAAGGAGATGTTGTTCATGCGTGGGAATGCCATATCCGGCGCCCCGATCATAATTGGAACGAACCAGTTGGCGAAACCTCCGATCAACGCCGGCATGACCATAAAGAAGATCATGATCAATCCGTGACCGGTCACAAACACATTGTAGGTGTGCGGGTTCGAGAAAAACTGAAGACCCGGTTCCTGCAATTCCATGCGCATCGCGATCGAGAGCGCACCGCCAATAATGCCGGAAATGATCGCGAAGATGAGATAGAGCGTACCGATATCCTTGTGGTTCGTTGAGAAGAACCAACGCCTAAAAAAGCCCGGTTTGTGCTCGTCGTGATAGTCTGATGTGCTTGTCACCGTCATGGTTTTTCACCTTTGACTTTTGTTTCGTTCGGTCGGCCCAAACCGGGCCAACCTTTAATTCCTGCCCGCGGCCTAGTTGTTCGCCAGTTGCGTTGACTTGGTATCGCGGCGAATGTCGGCTGCGAGGATTTCCCAGCCAAGGTCAAGATCCTCAGCAGCGGAGGCCGCCCAGTTCTTGAAAGTCTCTTCGTCTACAACACGGACTGCAATTGGCATGAAGGCGTGATCCGTCCCGCAAATCTGTGAGCATTGGCCATAATAGAGCCCTTCTTTCTCGGCTTTGAACCAGAGAGAATTCAAACGCCCCGGTACAGCATCCATTTTAATGCCGAAAGACGGGACGGCAATGGCGTGAAGAACGTCGGCTGAGGTCATATCGAGCTGAACAACTGCTCCGACGGGAACAACCAGTTCATTGTCGACGGCGAGTAGCCGAGGATAGTTGTCAATGCTCTCACCACGTTCACTGGCTTTCTCCTGACGAAGCTGAAGTGCAGCTTCCGGATCTTCTTTATCGTGAAGAATGGTCGAGATATATTCGTCAATCTCAAGGTCAGGATACGCATAACCCCAGTACCATTGATAGGCGACCACTTTAACCGTGACGTCAGGCTCGGGAAGCGTCTCCTGTTTGTAAAGGAGGCGAAGGGATGGCGCGACAATGACCATAAGGATCAGGATCGGAACAACAGTCCAGACCACCTCGATCGTCGTGTTGTGGGTCACCTTTGAGGGCGTCGGGTTCTTGCCCGCATTGAATTTCATGAAACAATAGACAAGCAAGCCGAGCACGAAGAGCGTAATGATCGTGATGATTGCAAGCGTGAAATAATTCAGCCAACGGATTTCATCCATGACCGGAGTCGCCGAATCTTGAAGAGAGAGTTGCCAATCAACCGGTTGTTGCGCGAATGCGGTGGTTGAAAGGGCAATAGCGCATCCCAACACGCTCCCCGCAACAAGCACCTTCTTTGCGCGGTTTAAGATGGTTCGCACGTGATAACCTCCTGATGTGACGGTCCGTCCGGGCGTCCATAGCCCAGCCGCAGCTCGAAAAGCACCCCAAAACGCGACACAACCAACAAGTATTTTGTCCGTCGTGCGCGAGAGCGTTGCCTGAAACGAGCTCATTCAGACAACAGCACAGAGCAATCTCAATTTTAAAATTAGAATGCCCCTGACGATATGCGGCTTGATGGCTTGCGACATTATGTGCAAACGCATCGGGAAACGCGTACACACCATTAAAGCGCAGACCGTCGCAATAACGAACCGCCTGCTTGCCATAAACCCCCAAGGCCGCAGTCGCGCTTCTGCTTCAATCACATTCAGTTTGCAAGGACAATAGCTTTTTGACACATCCGCGACGATATTGTGTCGAATTAACGAAGCTATCGATTGAGTCGTGCGCACCTTCTGATTGCGATCATGTTTGCCTCAAAAGGTACGCACCCTTGTGAACTCACCCAGTTTCGTTTTACGCAGGACGACAGGCGGCTTTGAATTGCAACGCCATCTAAGGAGGATGCGAACCGCATGCGCAATCATTCTACAGTCACCGGAATCCGTTTTATCAAAGCCAGGTTGCCTCTTTTTTTCTTGGCCAGCCTTTCAGCAATTATGATTCTCGGAGGATTTTCAGCCGATCCATCCAAAGCGCAAGGACAGGTGCGCGAGGTGCACGGCGAATGGGAAATCAGGTGCGAGACGCCTCCAGGTGCACCGAAAGAAAGCTGTTCCATGATCCAGTCAGTGGTTGCTGAAAACCGCAAGGATATCGGTCTCACCGTAATCGTGCTCAAGAGCGCAGACGGAAAGGCGACCATTCTACAGGTTCTTGCGCCGCTTGGAGTGCTTCTTCCGTCTGAACTCGGCCTTTTCCTGGACGCCGAAGATCATGGCCGAGTGCGTTTTTTAAAATGCACAATTGCCGGTTGCTTCGCGCAAGTCTTCATGGACGAAAAACTCATTGGGGAATTTGAAAGCGGTAATCTCGCAACCTTCACGATCTTCCAAACGCCGGAAGAAGGCATTGGGATCCCGATTCGGCTTGATGGTTTCAAAGAAGCCTATGCAGCCCTAAGTAACTTATGAGATTAGGCTCAAAACGAGCTGACTAATACGTGACGTTAAAGAAAGGCCTCTGATGACCGACGCACCTTCCGCCGATCTTTCCTTATTTGAAGTCAGTGACTTGAGCCGCGACCGGGCAACAAGCATGGTGGGCGAAGCCCTCGCGAATGCCGATGATGGTGAGCTCTTCCTGGAATATGCGCAGTCCGAATCCCTGCTCTTTGACAATGGTCGCCTCAAATCCGCATCGTTTAATACGGACCGCGGCTTCGGGCTGAGGGCTATCGCTGGTGAGGCCGCAGGATATGCCCATTCCGGAGACATTTCCATTGCCGCTCTTGAACGCGCCGCAGATGCCGTCCAGGCGGTTCAGTCCGGGTATTCCGGGTCCTATGCGGATGCGCCGGTCCGAACTAACCGCGTCCTTTACAGTTCCGACAACCCGATAGGTGCTCCAAGTTTCGAGGAAAAGGTGAAACTCCTTGAGACGATTGACGCTTATGCGCGCGACAAGGATGAGCGTGTGCGCCAGGTCACAGCATCCCTTGCTGCAAGCTGGCAGGTCGTTGAAATCCTGCGTGGGGATGGGCATTATGTGCGCGACGTACGCCCGATGGTCCGGGTCAATGTTTCTGTTGTGGCCGGTGAGGGTGACCGCCAGGAAAGCGGCAGCTATGGAATGGGCGGCCGGTCGGCGTTTTCGGATTTTATTGCGGAGACCGACTGGCAGGGGGCAGTTGATGAGGCGCTGCGCCAGGCGCTCGTCAATCTTGACGCTATTCCCGCCCCTGCCGGTGAACTTGATGTCGTCCTCGGCGCTGGTTGGCCCGGGATTCTTCTTCACGAAGCGGTCGGTCATGGCCTTGAAGGCGATTTCAACCGGAAGAAAACTTCAGCGTTTGCAGGCCTTATGGGTGAACAGGTCGCCTCAAAAGGCGTGACCGTTATTGATGACGGCACCCTGTCCGACCGGCGCGGCTCGCTCTCCGTCGATGACGAAGGTACACCCACCAACCGCACGGTACTAATCGAAGACGGGCGACTGGTTGGCTATATGCAAGACCGGCAGAATGCGCGGCTCATGGGCGTTTCACCGACTGGAAACGGTCGAAGGCAGTCTTATTCGCATATTCCAATGCCGCGGATGACAAACACGATCATGACGGCGGGCGACAAGGATCCTGAAGAGATTATCTCTTCTGTGAAAAACGGCCTCTACGCGGTTTCCTTTGGTGGCGGTCAAGTCGATATCACTTCGGGCAAATTCGTTTTCCAATGCACCGAGGCCTACATGCTGGAAGACGGCAAAATCGGCGCACCCGTCAAAGGTGCGATGATTATCGGCAACGGACCGGACGCTATGCGCCGCGTCCCTATGGTCGGAAATGACATGAAACTCGACCCGGGCATCGGCACTTGCGGTAAGCAAGGTCAGGGCGTGCCAGTCGGCGTTGGCCAACCAACGCTCAGAATTGACGCCATCACTGTGGGCGGCACAGCAGTCTGACAGGCCTCGGGACTATCCAATAACATCAGAAGGCCGGTGCAATGAGCGACGTCATTCTTCACCACTATCCCCCATCTCCGGTTTCGGAGAAAATCAGGGTCGCTTTCGGTATCAAGAAAATGGCGTGGCGCTCGGTTGAACAAAACCGGCTTCCGGACCGTCCCGAGCTTTTCGCGATGACAGGTGGCTATAGGCGCATACCTGTGATGCAGATCGGCGCGGACATTTACTGCGACACTCAATTGATTTTTGCTGAGCTCGAAGCAAGGAAACCGGAGCCGACGTTGTTTCCCAACGATTCGGGTGGGATGCCGTTTGCCGTTTCGCGATGGACCGATCATGAGCTATTCGGCCTCGCTTTCCGTATTGCTTTCGCACCTGTGCGCGATGAACTGCCAGGTGCTCTGGTAAACGACAGAGCACGCCTTTACCTTGGCCCCGATGGAGATCTTGCCAGGGAAATGGAGGACCTTCCTCACACACTCGCGCAATTTCGAGCTCAACTCGGATGGGTCGACACGCGTTTGAATTCTCGCCCGTTTCTCCTGGGCGACGCGCCGTCCATGCCCGATACTCTTTGCTGGTTCATTTATTGGCTGATCCGCGCCCGGTATTCGGAAGCAGGGACCTTCCTTGCGGAATTTGACAATCTCGCCGCCTGGGCAAAACGCATTGAAGCTCTTGGCCATGGCGATGCCACCGACATGACACCGGCTGAAGCGCTCGAAATCGCAAAAAACGCTGAACCTTGCGTTGCTGAACAGGAAGATCCGCGCGACCCGCAAGGTCTGAAAGTCGGCATGAAGGCGAGCATCGCACCGCTCACGGATAGCGGTGAGACTGCTGTAGCCGGAACGATCCGATTTGTTAGCCGAGACCGGATCGCGCTTGTGCGCTCCGATCCGGCCTGCGGAACGGTCGCCATCCATTTTCCGCGGGTCGGCTATCGGGTTACGATCGAGAATTGAGCTTCACGGATTGAGCCGTTGACGCGTCCAGCCGGTGTCCGGATTGGAGCGCGTGAATACGAGACGGTCGTGGAGCCTGAAATCGGCTTCGCGCCAAAATTCAATATAGAGCGGCTTCACTCTCGTGCCGGACCAATGCGGTGGACGCGGAATGTCATCACCCGGATAGCGCGCCTCAATCGTGGCAACCTTATCCATAAGGGCCTCGCGGCTTTGCAGCTCTCTCGATTGCTGCGATGCCCACGCCCCGATCCGGCTGAGCCGAGGACGCGACGCGAAATAGGCGTCGGCTTCAGCGTCATCGACCGGTTCCGTCACACCTCTGATTCGGATTTGACGGCGCACGCTCTTCCAATGAAAGTTCAAAGCCGCTTTTCCGCTACCGAAAACCTCGACACCTTTGGCGCTTTCCAGATTTGTGTAGTAGACAAACCCCTTCTCATCCCAGCTTTTGAGCAACACTATGCGGACATTTGGCATGCCGTCGTGATCGACACTGGACAAAGTCATCGCATTTGGGTCATTAATCTCTTGGGAC
>JBCDCZ010000271.1:0-6263 GCA_039180865.1 Pseudomonadota bacterium
CTTAGTTCGACCGGTTTCAAAGGTCACGGCGTTGAAAGCCTTGGCTAAAGGGTTATTGTGAGGCGATTTTCTCCGACTACCATCTGAGCGGAACTGCTTGCAAATGAATCCTTCCTCCTTTTCGCCCGCCAATCCGCTCAAGATCGGAACCCGTGGTAGCGAGCTTGCGCTTGCTCAAGCAAGAGAAGTGCGCGCACGATTAATGAGTGCACATGGTCTAGGCGAAAATTGCTTTATGATCGAGGTGATCAAAACCACCGGCGATATTGTGCTGGACCGGCCTTTGTCGGAAATAGGAGGCAAAGGGCTTTTTACCAAGGAGATTGAGCAGGCGCTGATTGATCGTGCGATCGATATCGCTGTCCATTCATCCAAGGATATGCCGACTGTACTTCCCGATGGATTGTCGCTTGACGTCTATTTGCCGCGAGAGGATGTGCGTGATGCGCTGATCTCGGACAAGGCCGAATCGCTTTCCGATCTTGCGAATGGCGCTGTCATTGGTTCGGCTTCTCTCAGGCGACAGGCCCAACTGAAACGGTTCCGTTCGGACTTTAACGTGGTCATATTCAGAGGGAATGTTCAGACGAGGTTGCGGAAGCTTTCCGAAGGGCAGGCGGATGCCACGCTTCTCGCGGCAGCCGGGTTGAGCCGTCTTGGTCTCACTAATGTGGCGCGCGATTATCTCGATGAAGAGGCATTTCTGCCAGCATGTGCACAGGGTGCAATCGGGATTGAGACCCGCACGGGCGATGATACGGTCGAAGCTTTCATTGCACCGCTTCATGATGTTGAGACGGCCCTTGCCGTTACAGCGGAGCGCGCCTTCTTGAAAGTCCTGGACGGGTCGTGCCGAACGCCGATTGCGGGCATTGCCCGCCTATCCGATGGCCGTCTGATGTTTCGGGGAGAAGTCTTGCGGCCGGATGGCTCGGAGAGCCATGATGTTACAGAGGCCGGCGAGGCGGATCGGGCAAGTGAAATTGGAGAAGCAGCGGGCCTGGCGCTCAAGGCGAAACTTTCTGCAGACTTTCTTGCAAGTCTGGAAGCACGCTGAGCCAAAGCGCAATGCGTCTGCTCGTAACTCGGCCTCAACCGGAAGCGGCAAAGTCGGCGGCAGCCCTAGAAGATCTCGGCCACGACGTGCTGGTCGATCCTGTGCTTGAAGTCAGTTACTCTTCTCAATCGATCGATTTCCCTTTGGAAACCTCGATAGCCGTGACAAGCGGGAATGGGGTGAGGGCGCTTACGAAGCTGACAACGACTGCTCAGGAGCGGCGTATCCCCGTATATGCGGTTGGAGATAAAACGGCTGACCTAGCTAAGGAGGCTGGCTTCGAAACCGTCGAATCGGCGAGCGGTACGGTCGACGATCTTGTCCGACTTCTGGGTGAAGTTCAGCCCGCAGCGATTGTTTATGTCTGTGGTCGTGACCGCAAGGGCCGGCTTGAGGACAAACTGGCTGAGCGCGGTATCAGAGTAACTGTCGCCGAACGCTATCAGGCTGACAAAAGCAAAGGACTCCGATCAGAAACAGTTGAGGCGCTTTCCAAAGGAACTATCGATGGCATTCTTCTTTATTCGCAGCGTTCCGCAGAGATCTTTCTTGAACATTTAAAATCTGAAAATATTAGTCATTCAACTAAATTAGTAAGGCATTTTTGTCTTGCACCTTCAATCGCAACCTTGTTGAGTGCGTCGGACAAAGATGAGGTATTTGTGGCGGCCCGTCCGGAAGAGCACGCTCTTTTTGAGTTGCTGGACGATGTTAAATAGCGGCAACGGTGCGCGAGGCACATACCTATCTTGGGCAGGTTTCAGAACGCCGCAGGGCGAATAGTCATGGGAGGGCCGGTATTAAGAGGCCGGTTGAAGTCATGAATTCCAAAAACAGAAACCAAAAAGGCGGCGGTCAGTCGGGCGGAAATGGAAACGGCAGGAAGACCACCAGCACGACAACAAAACCGACGGGTCGTAAAGGACCGGAAAAACCGGTTACGATCGATCTGACGGCAAAGGACATTACTCCCAAGGATGCGCAGGCTGAAAAGGCGGAAGGCGCAAAAGGAACGGCGGCCAAAGGCCAAGCCGAGCCCAAGACACAGGCTAAAGAAAGTTCGCCATCGTCAACCAAGAGCGCGGCTGCGAGCGCGACATCGGATGAAGCTAAAGTGACTGAGAAACCTACGGAGCCAAAAACGGCTGCGAAAACTGAGAATAAAGGCGCCAGCACGGCGGATCCAAAGAAACCGGAAACGTCGCCATCTGGAACTTCGGACAAGAAGGCATCTGATGCGAAAGATGGTGAGCCGAAAACCGCCAACACTGGCTCTGACATAGATGGAAAGAGCGCGAAAGACGGGGGCGGGGACGCAAAGCCAGCCGCGGCAGCCGCTTCCGCTTCTGCGGCAAGCGTATCATCCGGAGCCGTTCCGAAGGTCGCGCCAAAGTCATCAGAGACCAAATCCTCTGAAAAGCCGGTTCCTGGGAAGGCAGAAAGCGAAAGCAAATCGGACAGACCCAAAGCCGCGCCAATTGCTAAAGAGCCGCCGCGTAAGAGTGGGGGTTTTGGTTCCGCGCTGTTGGGTGCGGTCTTCGGGGGTATTCTCAGCCTTGCCGGTTTCATTGGTCTACAAACATTCGGCTATCTGCCTCAGGCAGGCGAAGACTTCAGCGCGGATATCGGAGATATCGAGGTCAGGCTCGCCGATCTTGAAAGCGCAGTCAGTGGGCAGTCAGCGAGTGATCCGGCGGTAACCGATGCGCTTGCCTCTTTAGAAACGAGACTTGACGAGGTGGCCGGGCTCGCTGAAACAGCGAATTCCACCGCTAACGAAACGGCTGAGGCGCTTTCTAATGTAGAGGTGTCCGAGCCGGATACTGCGGCTGGAGACCAAAGTGGTGAAGCCACTATACCGCAGTCCGTAACGGACAGTCTTGAGTCCATTGAAGAGCGTGTCGCTGCCCTTGAAGCACGTCCGGCGGTTCCGGCTTTACAGCCTGGTGAAACAGGTGACGCGGACTCTGCCGGATTGGTTGCAGCTCTTACAGCCCTTCAGGGTGAAATCCGTGCGCTTGATGCTGAAGTGGACAATTTGCAGATCGTACCGCAAGCGGAAGTCGATGCCATCGGTGAACGCTTGAGCAGTCTGGAAGCGGCGGTGGGTGATGTCTCGCAAACTGTTGCGGCAATCTCGATACCGTCCCTCGTGCCATTGCAGGAAGAGCTTGCGTCCATCTCGGGACAGATTGGCGACCTCTCGACGCAGATTGGTTCGCTTCAAACGGAAACTGCCGCGCTTTCAGATGCAAGGGATACCGCGGCAGCGGGCCTTGAGACTGTGACTGGTGATCTTGCCGCTCTCGTTGAAAGAGCGACCGGGCTTGAAACAACCATCGGTGAGCAATCTGAACAAGTTGAACAGGCGGAAAGTGCTGCCGTGACCGCGCAGAGTGCGGCGCGGGCCGTGGCACTTGCCAATCTTGAAACCGTAGTGGCGACGGGCGGCTCGCTTGATACAGCGCTCGCTGCGCTCGGTGATGCAGGATTTGCCGCGGAAACGCTTGCACCGCTCCAGCCTTTTGCCGAGAGCGGACTGCGTAACAACCAAGCCCTATCGGCTGAACTCGGGACACTGATCGGGCGGGCGGCCAGCTTGCAGGAAGCACAAGATGTGCCAGCGGAGGAGGCGGGGCCGATCGAGAAACTCTTTCGCAACGCGACGTCTGTTATTGCGATCCGCAGAGTGGATGAGAGCACTGTCTCCAGCAACGAACCACTTGGTGCTCTCAGGCCGGCTTTCGAGGCGGGGGATGTCGGCGCTTTTGAGACCGCACTCTTGAGTTTGCAGGATAATCAGAAAACTGTTTTCGAAACCTGGCTTTCCGAGTGGAAAGCGGCTGAGACCGCCAAATCGCTCGTAGCCAATCTGAAAACAGCCGCCGCTTCGTCTGGCGGACAAAGCGAGGCGAGTGAAGGAGAAACCCAATGATCGGGCTTGTTGTCTTTTTAATCGTTGTCTTTCTTCTTGCGGCAGGTTTTGCATGGCTTGCGGATCAACCGGACAGCCGTCTTGTCCTTGAACTCGGCGGATATGTGATTGAGCATGATAATCTTGCCGTCATTGCCGCCATTTTGTTTGGTCTGGTGCTTCTGATCATCTTCACTTGGATCATCATTTCGATGATCTGGAAAACGCCGGGTCGGGTCGGCTCGTTCGTTAAGACACGACGGCGCGAAAAGGGCTGGCAGGCTTTGGCTGAAGGGGTGATTGCCGTTGGTGCGGGCGATACGGCCATGGCAAAGAAATCGGCTAAAAATTCGTCGAAATATCTCCCGGAAGAACCTGTAACGCGACTTCTGTCTGCCCAGGCAGCGCAGCTTGAAGGGAAGAATGAACAGGCGCGTGCAGAGTTTGAGGCAATGCTATCCAATCCGAAGACCGAAGTCGTCGGTCTTCGCGGTCTCTATATCGATGCTGAAAGTGCGGGCGAGAGCGAAGCGGCCCGCCATTTCGTTGAAAAAGCCGTAACAGCACGACCCGGTCTGTCATGGTCTGGTGCAGCTCTTCTTGAGATTCAGGCAGGAGAGGGCGATTTTGAGGCCGCTCTTTTGACACTTCAGAAGAACGCGGATGCCAAGCTTTATGACAAGAAGGTCGCTAAACGCCTGCGTGCCGTTCTCTTAACCGCCTATGCGGGTCAGCTTGAGGACAATGGCGATCTTCAAAAGGCTAAGGAGAAAGCTTTTGAAGCGCACCGCCTTGCTCCGGAGCTGGTTCCGGCCGCCACAACAACGGCCCGGGTGGCATCACGGCTCGGCGATTTGCGCAAGGGCACCAAGGTGATTGAAACTACCTGGAAAATCGAACCGCACCCGGAACTTATGGATGCTTACACGCATCTGAGGCCGGGCGATTCAGGCCGTGACCGCTTGAAACGGGCGGAAAGCCTCAATGCCCTTCGTGCAAATCATCCTGAGGGTATTATGGGCCTTGCGCAGGCGTTGATGGATCTTCAGGAATGGCAGTCTGCAAGGGACGTGTTGAGCGGGCTTGCGGGCCAGGGAGCGACCGAGCGGGTCTGTCTGATGATGTCAGAGATTGAAGAGGGGCAATACGGTGACCGGGGTCGGGTCCGCGAATGGTTGGCAAGAGCCGTGCGTGCCCCCCGTGATCCGGCCTGGACAGCCGATGGATATGTTGCGGATCGCTGGGCTCCGGTTTCTCCGATATCGGGAGAGATCGACGCATTTGAATGGCGCGTACCGGCAGCGCCATTGAGTGAACCCAAAGAGGTGGCACTCGACGAAGTTCCAAGCGACCGGCCGGAGCTTCCCGTCTTCGATGGTGGTGATGCAACGACGGGCGCAGCCCTCGTCGTAACGGATCCTGAAAACATTACTTATGTGCGTCCAGAGCCAGCTGCTCCGGATCCGGCAGAAGCATTACCAAAAACTCCACCTGCCCCGCCAAAACCTGCTCCTGATAAAGAAGAGGTCGCGGCTGCCGTGAAATCGCAAGTCGAAGCCCTGAAGCCGAAACCGGCGCCGACACAAACAATAGAACCCGAGATGGAAGAAACCGCGAAACCTCCCGTTAAGGTGGAAGAGGCGTCGAGCAGCAATGGTGCGGCGGCCCCGACTGAAGCTCCGCCGAGGGTTGAAAGCTCTAAGGAAGGCAAGGAGAGCGTAACCCCATCGTCTGCCCTACCGAAAGATGCTGATATGCCGGAGGCGGATCCGATCGACCGGCGACCTATAGATGACCCCGGAATGAAGAAAGAAGGGGAAGAACCTCAGAAGAGGTTCCGTCTCTTTTAAGCAGCAATACGTGAACTGAGATCTGATCAGGAAAGAAAAACCCAGCGTCTCGCCGCCGGGTTTAAGAATTTGCCAGATCATTTCGAGACGGATGCTGAGAAGCTCAGTCTTGGAGATGCTATGTCTTGACGACGACGCGGGCACCTACGTTCACCCGGTTGTAAAGGTCGATAATGTCCTGGTTCCAAAGGCGGATGCAGCCGCTTGAGAGGGACCGTCCAATGCTGCGTGGATTGTTCGTTCCATGCAGCCGGTAAAGCGTGTCGCGTCCACCCTGGTAGAGATAGAGTGCGCGGGCCCCCAATGGGTTGCGTAGGCTCGGCGGCATGCCTTTCGCCCATTTTCTCAATTCAGGTTCCCGGCGGATCATGGATGCTGGTGGCGTCCAGGTCGGCCACTGGCGTTTCAGGCCGATCCGAGCCCGACCAGCCCAGGTAAACCC
>JBCDCZ010000272.1:0-6197 GCA_039180865.1 Pseudomonadota bacterium
CCTGGGCGGCAGCCCGTCAAAGGGTGGATCATATCCTTGAGACACACCACCCCGCCCACCTGACGGCGGAGCAGGAACAGGCCATCAAGGACCGTTTCAACATCCTCTATGGATAGCGGTCGGTCGAAGATGCATCGGCAGAAGCCCGCCGACACAGTCCGCGCCAGCAAAGCCTCTTACCGATCAGAGCCTAGTGGGGCTCTTGGGTGCGCCATCACGCCTTTCAGCGCCGCGCACCTTTGGTTTTGTCCTTCTGTGTCTTCCAGAAGGGCTCGATGTCACCGGCCATAATGCATCCGTAGGGATCAATGTAATCTTCCACGTCTGCGAGCGCGAATTTGTCGATCTGACGAACGACGGAATCCGCATTTTTATAGCCTGACGGCAATTCGGAAATGTCGATCTTGTCTTCGAAGAACCGGATATCCAGTCCATCCGTTTCCATCTTCAACATTTCCTTCGGCGTCAGCGCGCTGTTCCGCCGTTTATGCTCGGACCGGGAGAAGTTCCGGCCAGCACCGTGCGGGCTGAAGCCAAGACCATGCTCGGCATCCTTGCCTTTCACGACGAGGACCGGCTCGGACATATTAAGCGGGATCAGCGTCAAGCCGGTCGCATCCGCTGCAAAGTCGTCCCAGGCCGGGGTGGCACCCTTTCCGTGATAGAAAAGATCACCCCGCTTGAAGACGAAATTGTGCTCGTTCCAGTAGCGATCCGCCAAATCCGCGCCAACTGCTTCAACCGTTGCCTGATGGATGCCCGTATGGTTTGCCTTCGTCCATTTGCGGACAAGCTGCAAGGCTTCCCAATACTCGATCCCATCCTCTGAATCGGCCGGAATCCAGGCGTTCTGCTTCAAGGTTTCCGGCGACAAGGTCCGGCGATACCGGTTTGCGACATCCATTCCAAGCTTGTAGAGCCCTGCCCCCGGACCACGGGAACCGTGATGGGTCACGATGCAAGTTTCGCCCGTCTTGCGGGATTTTCCGACAAACAGGAAATGGTTGCCGTCGCCCTGTGTCCCCATATGCTCATGCATCATGCGCTGGATCTTCGGGTTTGCGAGAAACCGGTTTTCCCGAAACGCATCGACAAGCTTCTGGCTCACGGTGAACCGCTGGCCCTGTTTGCGCCCGCCCGGCCCGAAATGGGTAACGGACTGTGCCGCATCGAGAACGCTTTTCGGGTCAACCTTGCCGAGATTGGAAATCATCACAGAACAGCAGATATCCGCTGAATGCATGCCCGGATGGATGGCATTGCGGGCAGCGACAACGCCGCCGACCGGAATGGTTCCAAGCGGTCCGGCGGGACAAGCATCCGGCATGATCGCGCCCGTCTCGATGGTCGGTGTGCGCATCAATTCCGTCATATGCTCTTTGACATTGATGATGTTTTCTTCCTCATCGAAACTGTCGGCTTCAATGTTGACCTGAAACGGCTTTTCTCCGCTCGTTTCCAATGGAAGGACCGGCGCCGGTTTATAGGGCTCAAGGAGCTCACGTACTTGGGCCAATGACTTTCCCTCTTCAAGCGCTTGAGCACCGTCGCGCAGAGCCGCGCCGAAGGCTTTGCCCGGCATATGGCCCCATGAGGCGAGGATGTCGCTTGTGAGTGTTTCTTTGTTGTCTTCAGTCATTGGTCTTTTCCTTAAACCCTCGAAAAATTCGAGTGCGGGCGCCACGATTGCCGCCCGCACCGTGAAGGGCAAGTGATGAGCAAGATGAAAATTCCGCCACCGGAGCTTCCCTTTCGGGATCAATCCGGGCTGGATTTGAACCAGCACGCTTTTTGGTTTTACCCTCAGCCATCCATTCGCCTGGAATGGACTGCGTCTACCTGTAATCCTTCTCGCATCCCTTCATGCTTGTTGGGGCCTTGTTGGGCGACAAGGTGTTTTGCAAAACGTTCCTGCTCTACCACTGAGCTACACTGCCATAATGGCGGCAGTGGCGGGATTCGAACCCGCGACCTGGCGATTAGGAGTCGATGTAGTTCTGCAGGCATTCGCCCGGAAAGCGTCCCTTTCAAGTTAGCCCCGGTGACAAGATTTCGATGAAACGTTGGTATCAAAAAGATGGAGTTCCATCGGCATTCACCGGGTGTGTTCTGTTTCTCCTCTGGGAGCGGATCATGCGACCCGCCCCCGGTTCATTGTTGCGTCAGATCTCGATTGCCTCGATCTCACCGACCCATTGCTCCGGGCCGTGCCGATCTTCGGCAAAGGCTGCGATCTGATCGAACACCGCATCGGAGAACCCGCCGATGTTCAAAACATCGTTGCGGATTGACGCCTGCGTCGTGCCGTATGGCGCGATATCGATACAGACCAGTTTCGCACGCGGGTTCCGCGCCTTCAGCTTCTGCCAGCTCTGCATCATCGGCGTTGACAAGATGCCATGGCCAGCATCCGCCCAGGACTGGTTGTCCGATACAAAGACCACCAGATCCGGTGCTTCCTTGCGGTCGTTCAACCACTCAAGCGGCGCGGAACAGTTCGTTCCACCGCCGGCAAGACCTGCCAGGCGCTTCGCATTCGTCAGGATCGTATCGCGCGCTTCAAGCTTCGCAGTGCGAACCTTGAACTCGAACGGCAGAACCTCAGTCTTGCGATTGCGCCGCAAGAAGGCAGCCGCAACCAGTCCAGCGATATCCACGAACGTGGTCGCCGTTGTCGCGCCCCTGCGGTATCCGGTGACCGGAGAAAGCATGGAGCCAGAGACGTCCGGACACACAACAAGCCTGCCCTTGATCTTCGGCACGTTTGCAACCGCAATTTCCATTGCATCATGCAAAGCATCCCTGATTTCTGCAGGTATATCCGCAGAAAGCGACTGGTAGGCCGTCATCAGCTGGTACGGGAAGGCCCGCGCCCTTTTGATGCGTTCCGGATCACGCAAGATCGCCGCAACCTTTTCCGTGACGCCCTCAATCAGGTAAGCACCGTGGCGCTGAAACGTGTTTAGGTTCATACGCACCATCTGCCAGCTTCCGCTGCAGGCGATCTCTGCCCAATCCTCGACCGACAACGGCAGATGCGTCAGCATCTGAAACGGGACATCCGGTAAAGAGCCCTCGCCGTTTTCCTTGTAGGCCAGATAATCACGCAGCGCCTCAGGCAGCTTTGCGACATCGCACGGCTTTCCGATTGCCCAGGCAAACAGAGCATCGCGCTCTGCATTGCCCGGTTTCGGATGAACCATCTTGATGACGTCCGCCAAGGACGGATCATTACCGATTGATGCCTCAAGGATCTGTCGGTCAGAGGCTGCGTTCAACCAGCCGGCAACAAGTGCTTTCGGACGCGTGCCAAGAGACTTCCGACCGGTTTGGCCTGAGCGCATGATCTGAACGAAGGTGCGCAGCATCTTGCCGTTCGTCACGATCCTTGGAAAGGCGCGTGCAAACAAGTGCTTGTCACGGGATGCCAGGACCGCCAGCAAGAGTGCCGGCATATCTTTCATATGACCTTTTTCGCGGGTATGAATTGCGGCCTTTGCAAGAAATTCTTGCTCGACCTTCCCCGCAACCTCCAGAACAGCGTCGAGTTCAAACTGAGCATCTTGATAATACAAATTGCTCAGTGTACCCGTCATTGTCAGTTGCGCGAGTTTATGCCGGTCCTCATATGAAAAGGCCGGAGCCCCCATCTTGTTGACTGCATCAGCTTTCGGGAGCATCCGGCCTCGAAGCGACGCAAACACGGATTTGTTTGCCATTTTCTTGTTCCTTCGTTTGTACACCCTGAGTTTCAGCGAAACCGGGATACGGAAAAAGAAAAAAGCGCAATTCAGTAATTCATTGATATCATTTTATTTTTCTGTATTTCGGGATAAACAAAGTGAAATATCTTATTTAATTTTATACGCTTTTATTCTATTAGATCATGCATGAAGAAAAACGTCGTCATAGGATTTATGGGCACGCAACTGGACGCTGGCAAAAAACGCCGCTGGCGGCCCTCCATTGCGCTCACCCAGCATGTCGACTTTCCGGTTGAACGTCTGGAACTCATCTACGACCAGAAGTTCTCCCACCTCGCGCATTCCCTGAAACGAGAGATCGAGAAAGATCAGGCGGCAACCGAAGTGCTGCTCCAGCGGATCGACCTGCGCGATCCCTGGGATTTTCAGGAAGTCTACGGCGCTCTCTTCGACTTCGCCCGCGGCTATGGCTTCGATGAAGACCGCGAGGAATATCACGTTCACCTGACAACCGGCACCCATGTGGCGCAGATCTGTTGGTTCCTGTTGACGGAATCCCGGCATATTCCTGCGCGGCTGTTGCAGACCTCGCCGCCTCGCAGGATCAAGGGTCAGGAGGATGATGAGGATATCACAGGCGAGATCAACATCGTCGATCTCGATCTTTCAAAGTATAACGCGCTGCAGCAGCGCTTCGATCAACTGACGGATGATTACACAGCGCTCTTGAAGTCCGGCATCGACACGAAGAACGCGGGCTTTAACGCGCTGATCGAGCGCATTGAGCTGGTTTCCACGACCAGCGACGCGCCGCTTCTTCTCCTTGGCTCTACGGGAACGGGAAAGTCGGAACTTGCCGAACGGATTTATGAACTCAAATTGCAGCGCCGCAGGGTGAAAGGCCGGTTTGTCCATGTAAACTGCTCGACCCTCAAAGGCGAACGCGCCATGTCCACCCTGTTCGGGCACAGGCGCGGCGCGATGGCTGGCGCACCCAACGATCGCCGAGGCCTCTTGAGAGAAGCCGATGGCGGGGTCTTGTTCCTCGACGAAATTGACGAGCTCGGCCTTGATGAGCAGGCGATGATCCTGCACGCCATTGAGACGGGCAAATTCTTTCCGCTCGGCTCCGACCACGAAATTACGAGCAAGTTTCAACTGATTGCAGGCGCAAACCGCAGCCTCAGCACCCTTGTCGCGCGAGGAAAGTTCCGCGCTGATTTATTCGCCCGCCTGAACCTGTGGACGTTCGAACTCCCGTCACTTTGCGATCGGCGCGAAGATATTGAGCCAAACATCGAATTCGAACTGCGCCGGGCGGAACGCATGCTTGGCAATCGAGTCGGCTTTAATGCCGATGCGCTTCAGATCTATGTGCGCTTTGCGACCGATCCCGCCACCAGATGGCTCGGCAATTTCCGTGATCTCGGCGCGTCCCTGCAGAGGCTTTGCACGCTTGCACCCCGCGCGCGCATCACCGCGCAGATGGTTGAACACGAGATCGCGTTTTTGAAGCACCAGTGGGAAAGCGCGGAAGACGACAAGGATGATAAGCTTGTCCGGCGTTATCTCGGGCCGAAAGCGGAAAGCGTGGATCCGTTCGACAAGGTGCAGCTTGCACTTGTGATCCGAACCTGCCGGGCGAGCAAATCCTTAAGTGCTGCCGGGCGAACCTTGTTTTCAGCCTCACGCGCCACCAAGACGAGCCGCAACGATGCCGACCGGCTCAGGAAATATCTCGAAAAATACGATTTAAGCTGGGCGGATCTCGCGGGCTAGAGCCTTTCCGGCGTCACACCGACGCTTTCTCGGAAAACCGTCGTCATATGCACCTGACTGGAGAACCCGCACACATAAGCGATGAGCGCCATTGGCTCATCCGTCGAAGATAACAATTCGCGGCACCACTCAACTCGCCGACCCATTACGTAACGGTGCGGTGTATCGCCCATCTCGGCCTTGAAACCGCGAAGGAAATGAAAAGCACTGAATCCGGCGACGTCAGCCATTGCGTCAATCATGATGGTCTCGTCAAGGTGCTCTTCAATAAAGTCCAAAGTCCGGTCGATGGCCCGCCGGTTGAGGCTCGGGCCGGGTCGTTCCGCGGTTCCGAGTGAAGATGCGCCCAAGAACGCCTGCTGAGATGGAGCCCTAACCTCCTTGGGTCCCGATTGGTAGCGCCGCCCGCCGGGCTGCACATCATTGATGCCGAGGGGCTAGTGAAGCCCCTCGCCCCATTCCTCACTCAACGCAGATGGCTGTGACGCCTAACGGGTAACGTAGCCTCCATTGACGAACAGCGTCTGCCCGTTCGTCCAGCCGCCGCTCTCTGTCACCAGATTGGCGACAACCGGAACCACATCGGCTTCCGTGCCGAGCCGTCCTGATGGCGCCAACCTCGCGGCAAAGGCTGCACTCTGTTCCGTCTCAGCCGCATGGAAGAAGCTGTTATCAAGCGGACCTGGTGCAACATTGTTGACGGTAATGCCGCGC
>JBCDCZ010000273.1:0-6197 GCA_039180865.1 Pseudomonadota bacterium
CCAATATTAATGGTCTTTTCGCAAATTCGCTTACAATCGATTCACCAGTTTTCATCTTACTATTTTAGATTAAGCAGACCTTACCCGGATAGTCCCGCCTTCCTTAACCTCTTTAACGAAGTCAGAAACGGCCAGAGGCAGTCTTTTTCTTTGACGATCAATGCGGCACGCTTATACGGTTTTTCGCATCGAGCACGCTGACCAGAATGAGGTTTCACAATGGCAGAAGAAAACTTCTTCAACATCGACACCTTGGAGAACGGGATCGAACGTGCGCTTGCGCCGGGCTTGCGCGCAACTATCTTCCCAGGCGATCAGGCGATGTTGTCCGTCGTTGTCCTGCAACCCGGTGCAAAGGGCGAAATGCATCATCATCCTGAAGAGCAATGGGGATATTGCCTTGAGGGTGCTGGCTTCCGATACCAAGGCGAAAAAATTATTCCAATCAAGACGGGCGATTTCTGGCGAACGCCCGGTGGTGTCCCTCACACGATGGAGGCATCCGAAGAAGGATTGAAAGTACTCGACATTTTCGCGCCGCCCCGCGAAGCATATCGCAAACCTGGTGAAGGATTCGCCGCGTCCTGAAGAAAACGCCTAAGCATTGGACGGCACGTGCATGTATCCTTCATGCAACAGCTTACGTTACGGCACTTTCAAATCGAGTAAATTCACAGTGTTCAAGCTTGCTGAAATCGCCTAATCTTCCGATCTGAGTGGGAGACTCAGGTATCGGAGGAACAATGAAGAAGACACTTGTTTGCGCGCTCGCAGCGTTTGCGCTGTCCAGCACCGGCGCGTTTGCTGCCGACCCGACCGGCGTTTGGACAAATGCCAACGGTGAATCGAAAATCAAAATTTCCAATTGCGGTTCCAGTCTGTGCGGCCAGATCGTCTGGCTCAAAAAACCGCGCAAGGACACCGAGAATGTCGATGAATCAAAACGCAGCCGCGATCTCGTCGGCGTTCAGATCTTTAATGACTTGAAAAAGAACGGCGACAACCAGTGGGTTGGCTCATCCTACAGCCCCCGCAAAGGCAAGATCTACAGCGGAGCGGCTACCTTGAAGGGTGACCGCCTCACGCTCAAAGGATGCCTGACGTCAGCGCGTCTCTTGTGCCAGACGGTCAAGTTCGATCGCGGCGGATAACGAACGGCGCGGGCGGCGTGACTATCTGGCACGCTGCCCGAAGAGGATCGCCAACGCATCTTTATCATCGACAGGGTTGTTAGCCCGGCGTAGATCCTTGCGCACTTCAATCCCGGTCTTCACGGCCGGGCGGGCCATCATGCGCTCAAACCAGGCTTTGAGAGCGGGAAAGTCATCGAGGTCCTGACCCTGCCTGTGATGCGGTTTGACCCAGCCGATGGCGGCCATGTCGGCAATTGAATACGGACCGGCGAGAAAATCCCGGTCCACAAGGCGGCGGTTCATGACACCATAAAGACGGTTCACCTCATTCGTGTATCTGTCGATGGCGTAGGGCACCTTTTCCGGCGCATAAAGCCTGAAATGATGGGCCTGTCCGGCCATCGGCCCGAGCCCTCCCATCTGCCACATAAGCCATTGCTCAACCTCCACACGCTCCCGCTCGGTGCCGCCCATGAAACGAGAGTATTTGCGCGCAAGATACATCATGATGGCAGCGGATTCGAAAATTGCGATCGGCTCGCCGTCCGGTCCATCCGGATCGACGATTGCCGGCATTCGGTTGTTCGGCGAAATCTTGAGGAATTCCGGATCGAATTGTTCCCCTTTGCCGATATTGACAAGGTGTAGGTGATACGGGCAGTCGAGCTCATGGAGAAGGATAGTGATTTTCCATCCGTTGGGCGTCGGCCAGTAATAGAGATCAATCGGCTCGCCCTGCTCTGCCATGGTCTTCATTCCTCGTTCTCTTTGCCCGGACGTTTACTTCAGCAACGCACATGATCGGCTTCGCTTTAGGGAGCCACCAGCGAAGCCCGCCAGGCCGATGTCCGATATCCATCATCGCGATAGAGATGACGCCATTCAACTTCGAAGACGTCCGCGTCGGATATAACACGCAACGCAGCTTCCCGATCAAAGCCTTCGCGTCTCAGATAAAAGACCGCATCACTTTCTGAGAACTCGGCGGGCCAGACGAACAGTCTGCGTGTGTCTGTGACGCGGGGTTGCGGTCTGATCTGCGGTGCATTGAAAAGAACATTCTTCCGGTCGGTCCAGAAGAGCAAGAGGTGACCGGAGAGCTTCGGATCAGGCGACGTTACGATCAACGGACGAGGCACTGCGCCATACCGTTCTTCAAGCGCGTCAGCGAGATCTGCAAAGGGGATCCCGAAATAGCATTTCTTGCAGACCGGATCGAGCACGATCAAATTGGCACCACGCACGATAAGCGCAACCCCCATCAGGACAAGACAGACACTGATATAAGAGCGTTTCAAAAACGCACTCGGCGCACGCCTGCGGACATAGTCGATCACGTAGATCGGTGCCAGGAAGAAGAGTGGCATCAAAGCATGCTCAGGATATGGGGCGTCGCCTTGAACGGTTCCTGCGATCAGAAGACCGACAACACCCGCAGTGAATGTATTTCGAATGAGACGCACACCCATTCCAGGCTCACTGTCAGGTTCTCGACGTAGCACCGGGGCGAATATCAAGCCGGCAATGACAATAAAGGGAGACAGGTAAGCGAGGCTTTTCAAAGCGGCCTGCGAAGCGCCAAACAAAGGTCCGTGGTCATCAGGAAGCGAGCCGGAGAAACCACCGTTCTGCATCATGAGTTGGACGGTCAGGAAGAGACCTGCGAGAAACACTAGAACCACGATGAGGCGATTTCGCACCCCGCGTGTTGCGAGCACACCAACAAGCAGCGCCAGGAGAAAAGCGGCATACCAGAGCCCGGCAGTCGCTCCGGTTAGTACGGCCAGAAAAAGAATGAAATTCTTGGCATAGACCCAGGCTCCATCTTCTTCATTGTTCTGATTGACGGCATAAAACGTCGCGGCGGCCGCCACCATCGCGATCATCGGATAGGTATAGCCCTCGTGAAACCGCCAGCTGATCTGATAGATGAGCGCATAGGATTCAACCGTCATCAACGCCCAGAAACCGCTCTTCATGATGAAGCGGGCCGCGAGGAAAACAAAAAGGAGTGCGACCGCAAGCAGGCCGTAGCGCACGAATTGGAAAACCGCGGTGTCGAACCCGATCAGTTGCGAAACAGTGAGGACCAGCATGTCAAAAAGCGGCCCCTCGGAAACGGCAAGATGTGCCGTCGACTGGGTCTGGAGCAGACTTAAAGGGTCATTCTCGCCGAGGTTATGCGAGGTTAGAAGCCTCAGTCCGACATGCGCCGTTGCGTAACACAGGATCAGGAATGCGGCACCGGACAGTCGATAAAAGAAGGGTTCGCGCACAGCACTCGTCACGATCATGTCTCCCGCAGCGTGCGGCACAGGGTCGGATCCGTGATCGTCTTGATCCGCCATTCGCTGATCCGGCTGGCGGCGGGATCGTCTTCCCAGGGTACGATAAGATGCTCAGAGCCTTGCCGATGGACATCCCACGGAACTGGCGGCGGCGCACGGCGTTTTTTTCGCAATTGAAGATTAGGGAAAACCTTTTCCAGCACGGTGACACTGCGTGACCGTGTGCTTTCTTCATAAACCCGCCAAAGCGCACGGCACCCATCCGGGAATGTTGAAAGAGGCGCATCAGACCCCCGGGTAAAAACCGCGCCACGCGGAAAAAATCGAAGGAGATTGCTGCCCGTATATGGATCATAGGCAAGGATGGCAGGAGCATCATTCTTCTCAACAGCTCTGGCAAGCCTATCGAACGGAATGCTCTCCCGGCACCGCCCACAAACCCAATCTTCAGGAATGGCAAGGCTCGCAAAACGAACAAGAAAAAACGAAGACACAATAACCAGAATGCAGGTTGCATAAGCGGTCAATGCCCGACTACTCACCGGCCGCAAATCAAGATGTGCAAAGACGATAATTGGAAGAACGAGAAAGAACGGGTGAAAGTGCCGTTCCTTGATATTCGACGCATCGGAGAGAACGGCCGTCACGACCACCAATCCGATCGAGAGCACAAAAAAACGGCGTAGAAAACGCAGGTAAACGCCACGGTCTGCGTCGATTTCGGATACTGTTCCATTTCTAAACGCTGAAAAAAAACAAAGCGCAAAGAAAGGCAGAAAAGGAAGCGAGTAAAGAAACGCGCTCACCACGGCCTTGAGAGGGCCATCAAGCCCGAGGAAAGCGGCAAGGCCGGTCTGCGCTGTACGGGTTTTATCGGTAAGCCCGGACAAGAAACCGTCCTGTGCGATGAGCCAGAGGGCGTAGGGGCTTGCAAGAAGAAGACCCAGCAGGACAGCCCCCACCAACAGTGGAGTATTCAACCGAACACGAGTCTCTTTCGCCACATAGAGCGAGATGAGAAGCGCTACGGCGATAAACAGATAAGAAAACTTTGATAGAAGCCCCAGCCCAAGTGCGATCGTGAGAAGCAGATAACTTCCAAGATCGCCGTTCCGCATAATCCGTGTTGCTGCAAATACACTAAGAGCGGTGGCAAAAATCACCGTGAGAGAATGGGTATTTCCCTCAAGAAGGTTCCAACTGATCTGATAATAGAGCGCCAAGGACAAGACACTGAATAGAGCCTGTGCAGGCTTTCCGACGACACAGAGTGCGGTCTGGAAGAGAAAAAAGGTCGTAAGGCCAAGCAGCGTATATTTCACGAAGAGCGTTGCCGCGAGCGAAACACCAAAGACGTGATGGGCGGAATAGAGGAGCCACTCATAAAGGGGCGGTTGACTTACCGTGTAACCAAGCCGGAGCGCGTCGATTGCTAGAACCGCCTGGGCATCATCGGTCGTGAAGTTTCCGGAAAAGGAAAGTCTGAGCGTACTGTGCGCTGCCGCATAGATCAGAACAAAAACCGCGAGCAGAAAACCTGCGCGCTGGGCGCTCATATCGGATGCGCCCCTACCCTGCACGTCCGCGTTCTTATTCGACACCGATCTTGGCGCGAAGAAGCTCGTTCACAGCCTGTGGATTGGCCTTACCACCGGTCGCTTTCATCACCTGTCCAACGAACCAACCCACCATGTTCGGTTTTGCACGCGCCTGCTCGACCTTATCCGGGTTTGCCGCGATCACCTCGTCCACGGCTGCTTCAATGGCTCCCATATCGGTCACCTGCTTCATGCCGCGCGCTTCGACGATCTCTGCCGGATTACCACCCTCATTGTAGACGATTTCAAAGACGTCCTTTGCGATCTTGCCCGAGATCGTCCCTTCCTTGATAAGATCAACGATACCGCCGAGTTGATCGGCAGAGACTGGGCTTTCTTCGATGGATTTTCCGTCTTTATTAAGCGCGCCGAGAAGATCGTTGATCACCCAGTTCGCAGCCGCTTTTGCGTCACGCCCGGTTGCGACCTTCTCGAAATAATCGGCTGTTTCTTTTTCAGCTACCAGAACGCCCGCATCATAAGGCGTGAGCCCGAGATCATCGATAAAGCGAGCACGCTTTTCATCAGGCAATTCAGGAAGTGCACCAGCCAGTTCGGCGATAAACGCGTCGTCAAACTCAAGCGGCAGAAGGTCTGGATCCGGGAAATAACGATAGTCGTGCGCTTCTTCCTTTGAGCGCATGGACCGCGTCTCGCCCTTACCAGCATCGAACAAACGGGTTTCCTGATCGATCTCGCCGCCATCTTCGAGGATCGCGATTTGACGGCGCGCCTCATATTCAATCGCGGAAACCGCAAAACGCATGGAATTGACGTTTTTGATTTCGCAACGCGTTCCGAACTCGCCACCAGGTCTGCGCACCGAAACATTGATATCCGCGCGCATCGAGCCCTGTTCCATGTTCCCGTCACAGGTGCCGAGATAGCGCAGGATCGCACGCAGTTTCGTAAGGTACGTTCGCGCTTCTTCAGACGAGCGTAAATCCGGCTTTGAGACGATTTCCATCAACGCGACGCCGGACCTGTTGAGGTCAACGAATGACATGGAGGGATGCTGGTCGTGCATCGATTTGCCAGCATCCTGTTCCAGGTGAAGCCGCTCGACGCCGATTTCCACATGGTCGCCATCCTTCATGTCGAGATAGACGATCCCCTCGCCGACGACGGGCTGTTTGTACTGGGAAATCTGGTAACCCTGAGGCAGGTCCGGATAGAAA
>JBCDCZ010000274.1:0-6187 GCA_039180865.1 Pseudomonadota bacterium
ACCGGAAAGCGTCCTCACTGCCATGTATCCCTATTGGGTGACCATGGCTCTCGTGCTGATCCCGTTTACAACGCTCTTTCTCTTCAAAGGTATGTTTGATGCGATCGGACGGCCCTGGATCGGCACAGCATTTGCCATGCTGGGCGTGGCTGTGAACGTGCCCCTCAACTGGATCCTTATTCATGGCATTGGCGGCTGGAACGGGTTCGGCTTGTTCGGCGCGGGGCTTGCCAGTTTCGGTGCTGAAACCATCGCGCTTATCGCTGCATGGAGTTTCTGGCGATACCGGCCATCGATGAGTGCCTTTCGCGAGAAGGCCTCGCTATCTTTGAGTTTGATGTCGCGTCAGCTCCGCGAAGGGTCACCGGTGGCCCTCAATTATGCAGGCGAAAGCACCTCTTTTGCTTTGATCAGCGTGATGCTTGGTTGGATCGGCGCCTCGGCGCTTGCCGCCAATCAGATTGTGAGTTCCATCGGAGCGGTCATCTATATGCTCCCGCTCGGTATGGCGGCTGCGGTGGGCATTCGCATCGGCCAGGCGGTCGGTCAGAACGCCTTCGAACGGGTCCGGCTGATTGGGGTCAGCGCGTTCGTCACTGTCGTCTTGTGGATGCTCGTAATTACTCTTGTCCTTTTGGTATCGCGTGGAGCGATCTCAGATGGGCTTTCCGACGACCCTGAAGTGATAGCAATTGCGTCAATCATGTTCCTGACCGTCGCCTTGATGCAGGTCGCTGACGGTGTGCAATCGACAGCGGTCGGCGCTTTGCGCGGTCTCGTCGACAACCGCATCCCATCGATTATCTCGCTAGTCGCCTATTGGCTGATCGCGTTACCGCTCGCTTATACGTTCGGCTTTGTTCTGGAACTCGGCCCGGGCGGCCTCTGGATCGGATACGGGCTCGCCCTCCTTGCCGCCGCTATTGCTCTCACACTGCGTTTTCTGCGGCAGTCGCGGGTTTCGTGAAGGATGGACTTGAGAGGCTGCTCCTTTCAAAAGATCTGAAATCCGATCGTCAGTCTGCGATATAGAGATCGAAATCGAGTTTGGCGTTACCCCTGTTCGTCGTATAGCCCGTGACCCGGCAACCGCTTGGTACTGGAGAAGCCCCGCGTAACGTCAAGCGGTGGCCGGCTTCCCTGAACGGGCAGATCGATCCGTAGTCGCCTATACCTGCAGCTACCAACGCTCAGATCTGGGTACACAAACCAAACGTCGCGTACCATTCAGCTTGTTTTTCTACCAGCGGCGTCACAGATCGTTATAAGGGCATGAGGTTACTTCTAAGGGGCCTCAGCTTTCCGGAAAGGATGAGCCGATAAAGATCCGCCTCTCAACCGCCTTTTCAGTCTTTGTCGGCGCCATCGTGCTTCTTTCGGTGGGCTCGCTCTTTGCGCTTTCCATCATGAATGCTAGGGTTACGCTGCTGCAGCAGCTTGCACGGGACTTCGATACAACGATCGCCGTCATCAATGCCCGGATCGACGATTATATGTCGTCCGCCACGCATCAGCTCGACTATCTGCAAAATGCGATTTTGCTTGATCCCTCTATTGCTGAGGAGCCCGACCGATTGGGGCCCATCCTCCGCGCCTCTTTTTCCTCAAGCCCACAGGTGACAGCAGTCGCGTTTTTCTCAAAGAACAACACGTCTGTCAGGGCCGAGCGTGAACCTGCCAGGGTCTTCGTCAATGATCTGACAGATCGGAAGGATCTGATTGCGATCATGGAAAAAGCCGAAGCCGATGGGCCGAACGCACCGCCACTTGACTGGAGCGATCCGATTTACAGCGAGAATTTCGGCCATACGATCATCGTTTACCGAAAGGCCGTTTGGCGCGGCAGTGAATTCATCGGCTTGCTCTTTGCTGCAACGGATCTCAATTCCCTATCGGAGTTCACAAAGAACCTATCCGAGGCAATCGGGCAAACCGTCTTCATTCTCAGTGGAGATGACGGGGTCATCGCGCACCCGAAGCTTACCGAAGGCGGGATCGCGCTTTCCGGCAACAATGTCACCCCGGTTATTGATCAGATTGATGATGAAAACCTGAAACAAATCTGGTCCGAAAACAGGAACGATGTGATCTCAACATCGCGGATGCAAAACAGCAGTGGCCATTTCCTCTTCCGCGATGACGGTTTCCTCGTCTTCATCTATGCCCGTCTCAATGATTATGGCGTCAAGCCATGGACAATCGGATACCACTTCACAACCGGCAGTGCCATCGATCAGGTCCGCAGTTTCTGGCGGTTTTTTGCGCTTGCGGCGGGTCTGCTCGCCGTGTTCCTCATCGCCAGCGTTTTTCTTGGCAGGTGGCTTTCAGGACCGATCCGCCGCCTCACAGAGGGTGCCATCGCTGTCTCGGAACTCAGATTCAACGAAATCAAACCGATCGGCGAAAGCAATATTGTGGAGCTTGACCGCGCCACGGCCTCCTTTAATTCCATGATTTCCGGTCTCAAGCTTTTTATGCGCTATGTTCCGCAAAGAATCGTTGAGACGGCAGTCAAAGAAGGCCGCTCGGAACATCTTGCAGAAGAACGTGAACTCACCCTGTTCTTCGCTGACATCGCCGGTTTCACCGGTCTTTCAGAAAACTTTTCGCCATCTGAGACGGCTGAGTTTCTTAATGAATATTTGTCGTTGATGGCGGAAGCCATTCAAGAGAACGATGGCACGCTGGATAAGTTCACCGGTGATGGTTTGCTTGCCTTTTGGGGGGCGCCGGAGCGGCTGGATAACCATGCAAGAAGTGCCCTTCAGGCCGCTCTTTCAATCCGCGAAGCTTTCAAGGTTTCCAACGCGAAACGGGAGAGCGAAGGGCTCCAACCGATTTCTGTCAGAATCGGCCTTCATACCGGCTTGGTTATCGTCGGGGATATCGGGTCGCAATCACGGATCAATTACACAGTGGTCGGGGACGCGGTGAATGTCGCGAGCCGGATCGAGACGATTGGAAAGCAGCTCGCGAAAGAAGACGCAATCATCCTCTTGAGCGAAGATACCAAAAGAGCGGCGGGCGACGGGTTCTCGTTCAGCGAACTCGGGCCTAGGACAATTGTCGGCAGAACGGAGCCGGTGAAAGTCTACAAGCTCGTTTAGACGACACTTTGACGTTTCTCTCGCATGCTCGTTCTGATTGGGTAGCCGTCCGATTACTGGCTTTTTTAAATACTGCCGCCTTCGCCGACGACCATAAAAGGTGCCCAATAGGACGGATCAGCGACGCGGCTGTCCGCATGGGCATCATCTATCATTGCCAGCATGGCAAGCCTCACTGCCTCTGCTCGCCTAATCTTGGGTTCGTCAGCCATAACTCTGAACATCTCAGTCGTCATGCGCACCGCCGCATCAGAATAGACCGGCCAGTGCGTGACGAGGAGCGAACGGGCTCCTGCATAGAGAAAAGCCTGCGCAAGCCCCGATAGTCCTTCAGCGTCCGGATTGCTGCCGGCAGCCGTTGAACAGGCAGACAGAACCACAAAGTCTGCATCGAGCCTGAGGGTTGCAATTTCGCTTGCCGTCAAGAGACCGTCATCCTTTACCGTTGCAGTCAGAGGTGGAGTCAGAACAAGAGCTGGCTCTACAGCACCCGCTTCACCCGCGATCAGTCCGTGACTTGCGAAAGCAATGACGCTGAAGTTTGCGAGATCGCCACGTTCACTCAAGTCTTTTACAGCCGTTTCGGTTGCGGTCTCTCCCAAGAGAAGCTCGTTGGTGCTTCCACCAAGGGCTGAGGAAATCGCCTCCAGTTCGCAGCGTGAATCGGGAAGGCGCGGCAGACTGCGGACGAGGTTCACATCTGCCAGTTGCGCGCCATCTGAGCTATCCGAAAACGGATTGAGGTTGGCTGGAGCCGCGCGTTGGGCGATGTCGACTATCCGGCGACAGTCGACTTCGTTGGCCGTGCCAATTACGGGGTCTCCTACACCAAAAAAGGATGTCCGCCTTTGCCTTGTCGTCAGGTTCTCACGCACAGTTACAAAGCCCAAAATCGACGGCATCACGCTCACCGCCTGACGTCTTATGAGCCAATTCACTGAATTCGGAGATACATCCTGCTCCGTGTCAAAATCAGTAACCAAGGTGTGGAATGGAAGGCTTGCAAGGCGCGATGGCGGAACAATGATCAGATGCTTGCTATCCTTGATGAAAGCGTCGACATCTGCGAACAGCGCATCATAAAGCGCAAAACCGCGCGCCAGATCGGGGCCTTGCGGATTGGAGGTACCATCTAGCCTCTCAACCGGAAAAGATCCCCGCGTTGAAAGTCCCGCAACGCGTTGGGCCTGACAGTGTTTATCGGTCGCGGCAAGTTCGCAACGCCACGACGCGACGGCATCGGCGACTTCACGCCCTGTCGCCAACTTCACCCAGCCGAACGTTGTATCGCTCTTGGAAATGGCGATAACAAAATTGCTTGTCTTCGCAACCTGAGGAAAAACCTCTGGCCTCATCCCAGGCAAGCCGAAGGTGACCAACACTTCATCCGGCGCGAGGTTTTTTTGGATTCGCGCGATACCGGGCATCGCATTCACGCCAAGGCCAATCGTTTCGGTGCCCGCCTCTGCCAGCGCCTGATCCGTATCTTCGAGAGCGTCTTTGAGTGTACGAATGTCAATGCGGAGTTCATCAACCGTACTGCCGTTCGTTTGCGGCGAAGACGTCGCGGCCAGAAGCGTGGTATTCTTGACATCGAGCTCTGCGCTAAGATCCTGCCGCGTTCTTATCAGGCGCGCGAGCTTGCCTCCTTGATTCTGGAGCCGCTCCGCAACTTTCGCTAGGGATCTAGACGCGCTGGTACTGTTTCCCCATTGACTGGCAATCATAGCAGCTTCCACCTGCGGCGGATCTCGAAGTGCAAGATCGCTCCAGGCCTTTGGGAGGATGTTCGTATCAAAGTTCGGAAGCTGGGTACGGTTTGAAGGCGAGAGCCAGGCCTTATAGGCTTCGGACAGTTCGCTCAGTGCAGTATTTTCATCGCCGAGCACGAGCGATGTCAGTGCATAGATTTCACGTTGCGACGCAAGGTCCGGAAAATCAGCCGGGACCGCTTTTTCATAGACCTCGACCGCCGCCCCGAAAGACGAAACCGCCTCTTCAAGGTCTCCCATCGAGGCAAGGAGATCCGCGTGATTGTTGTAGCGTCTCGCGAGTTCGACATGTGTCTCGGGATAATGATCCTTGGCGAGTTCAAGAGCTTGGGACGCAATCGTGCGCGCCTCTTCGTTGCGTAAGAGCCTTGAGAGCGCTGTCGCCTTGGCCTCCAGAATTTGGGCACGGAGGGTGTGATCGTTCCATTTGAGATCGCGCTCATTCTCAACACGGGCCCAGAGTGCGAGGGCCGCATCGATGACATTCAATGCCGTTTCCATATCGCCGCGGGCAAGTAGGATATCCGCGCGGTTCTTGTATTCGATCGCCTGTTCAATAGGCGAGAATTGGAGGGTTTCAGGGATCTCAGATCGGATCGCCTCTGCTCTCGCACGATATTGCTCGGCAAGATCAAGGTCTTCCGTCAGATACAAGACCGCCGAAAGATCACTATAGATCAGGAAACGCTCCTGAACGATCAGCGGATCGTTCTCCCCTGTAAGCGCGTCGAGGACTTCCAAAGCATCCAGCAAAATCGCTTTGCTTTTTTCAAAATCCGCAACGCCCCAATGGGCGCGGCCAAGGTTCTTTAACGCAACGGCCAGGCGGGGGTCGGCCCTGTCTTCCAGGGCTTCTGCGAAGGTAAGAGCCAGTTCCGCCGTCTCCATTTGAAGATCGACCCGCTGTTTTACCGATGAAGCAGCAGTATACCGGTTCATCCCCTCGGCCATCATGTTCACGTAAGTACGCTGATCGTCGGAAAGATCACCGAGTTCGAGCCATTGTTTCAGGTAATGATTGGCAGCCTGGTGGCTATCGGTTTGCATGGCTGTAAAATGAAGCCACCACAAATAGCGAAGCGCGGCAGGGTCCGCGGTCTTGCCATATTGCTGTTTGATCCTGACCGCTGTCTTGCCGAGCGCGATCGCGATTTCGCGATTATTTGCCTCCCATTCTGTCTCGGCTGCCGTAAAGAAAAGCCGGGCGCTTTCATCGGCGACAGCTGCCAGAAGATCGGGAGCGACCTTAAACGCCTCATTGGCGAGCGGGATTGCTTTTTCGTACCTTCGGCCCTCGAAGTGAAACGT
>JBCDCZ010000275.1:0-6143 GCA_039180865.1 Pseudomonadota bacterium
GTGCGCCGGTTGACGCGCCGGAAGGGACGGCAGCCCGACCGAATGACCCGTCCTCCAGCCTGACATCGACTTCAACGGTCGGATTTCCCCTACTGTCAAAGATCTGGCGTCCAACAATATCAATTACAGCCGTCATCGTGTGGTGTCCCCTGTCGTCAGTCAAATTGGCGTTCGGCACCAAGACTGAACACCCCGGCCCGCTTCCTAGCCCAAGCAGCGGGTCGTGAAAAGGTCTTTGTCGAACGCCGATTAGCCAGTCGAATCAAAGTGTGGCCGGGAATCTTCAAGTTGAGATTTTCTAAACAGTCCGTTCACACTTGATTGAGCATATCGTGTTTTGCAAACGACAAGATCGACACCATCTCAAGACCACGAGGCAAGGGCCGCAGCGATCTACCGAATTGGTTCTATCGGTGAGTTCGCGAACGGCACATGTCGAAAATGCTCGAACAACCATTGGTTTCCGAGGTGACGGCGATGAAAGAACTCTTATTATCGGCTTTGGGCGCGGCCGCTTTAACTGCATTTTTTTCCGCCCCGGTCTTTATGACGAACCATGTGGAGCAGGAGATCGCCACTGTTAAAACGCTCGCGGACGAAAAGCAGGCGACACAATAATACAGGGGCCGGAAACGCTCCCAAGAAAGGATGTTGGCTATGAAGATGAAAATTACCGCGCTCACGCTCGTGGGCTTGTCCATTTCAGCTTTCGCTCTGCCCGCTCATGCTGGCTTCGGTGGCGCAGCACCGCTTGGTCAGAATCCGGATCAGATCCTGACGATCGCAGAGCGCCAACAGCTGCAGCGCCTTCGCCTTAAAGGCAAGATCAAGAACATCTATCAGTCGGACGTGAATCGTCTTCAGGCCATCGAAGAAGACAGATGGTTCCTGACGCGAGAAAAACGACGCAAAAACCGTAAGTAATGAGAGCGGTTTAAAGAACAAAGCATTGCTGGCGACTAAGCGTCAGCGCTCCTGAAAACCATACATCTACGAACCGGCTCGTGCACAAACGTCCGTCGGATGGACGTTTGTGGTCTGTCGAACCGTATCTCAAGAGGATCAAACCGATGCAAAAAATTGCCATGATCGCAGCAATCGCCATAGCTCTCGCCGGAACGGCAATCGTTCCACAGGTCAATGCGAAAGGAAGCAGCTTTGGCGTATCAGGCGATTCATTCCTGACACTCGCCGAGCGCAACCACAAGAAACGCTTTGAAAAATCGCGCAAAGAGACGGGATCGAGCTTCAACGGTTTCAAAACCGAGAAGAAAAAGAAGAAAAAGAAGTTCTTCTAAGCCTCCAACGGCTCCAACCTAACCTCTTCCCGGCGAAGGAAAAGCGATTTTCCTTCGCCGTTCTATCGAGACCAAAGACTTGGCCTCGAAACGGACAGGTGCGGCCGTTTCCACCACGCTCGTTTCTGCTGCAGTCGACAGGACCACAGGCAGGTGACGGGAAACACCAAATGTGAAAGCGCTCGCTGGCAATCAGCAAGCGACACAATGATCTGGGGCCGAGGACGCCCTGCTGAAAGGATAATGACCATGAAAACAAAACTTGCCGCCTTGATCTTATTGGGTCTTTCAATCGCAACTTTCGCCGTTCCCGCACAGGCAGGCCGTGGTGCCTCACCGCTTGGTCAAAATCCAGATCAACTTCTGACAATTGCAGAACGTCAACAGCTGCAACGCCTTCGCCTGAAAGGCAAAATCAAGAACATCTACCAGTCCGATGTGAACCGTCTTCTGGCCATCGAAGAAGACAACTGGTTCGTCAAACGCGAAAAACGCCGCAGAAACCGTAAGTAACGTGGATTGCACGGAAGCGGAGAACCTGCCGCAACCAAGTACCTCCGCTCCTGACACTGACTGAGCGTAACCACAACAGGTTGTTTGAAAAATAGCGCAAAGAGGCGGGATCAAGCCTCAACGGTTTCAGAGCCGGGGAAACAAAGAATAAAGAAAATCCTTCTGAGCCTCTAAACGCTCAGACCTAACCTCCCGCGGCGAAGGAAAAGCGATTTTCCTTCGCCGTTTTGTCGAGAGCGACCAGGGTTTTCAACAGGCCCTCCATCTCCGTCAATGGCACCATGACTGGGCCATCCGAAGGTGCTTCATCAGGGTTATCGTGACATTCCATGAAAAGGCCCGCCACACCTACAGCAACGGCTGCGCGCGCAAGCACTGGCACATAATGGCGTTGCCCGCCCGAAGCCCCGCCAAGACCTCCGGGCTGTTGGACTGAATGGGTCGCGTCGAAGATCACCGGCGCCCCGGTTGACGCCATTTCCGGCAATCCCCTCATGTCAGACACAAGAGTGTTGTATCCAAAAGACGTCCCGCGATCGGTCAGAAGCACATTTGGATTCCCGCTCTGTGTGACTTTCTGAATAACGTTCCGCATGTCCCAAGGCGCCAGGAACTGGCCTTTCTTAACATTGACGGGCAGGCCCGTTTCCGCAGCAGCAACGAGCAAATCCGTTTGTCGGCAAAGAAACGCAGGAATTTGCAATACGTCCACATGATCCTTTAAGAGGGCACACTGCGCTTCATTGTGAACGTCAGTCAGGACTGGAATTTCAAGGTCGTGGCGAATCTCGTCGAAGATTGGCAAGGCCCCATCCAGTCCCATTCCGCGTTTACCTGAAAGGCTTGTCCTGTTTGCCTTGTCGAAGCTCGCCTTAAACACATAAGAAATCCCAAGTGCTTTGCACATGGCACTCAGCGCGATCGCGAGCATGATGGCGTGATCCCGGTTTTCAAGCTGACAGGGGCCTGAAATCAGGACAAAAGGCGCTTCATTATCAAAGACCACATCACCGGCAGTGACCTTTGAATTTGGGGGGTTATCCATCAAAGTCCCTTACGTACCAAAAACGATCGCGGCACCCTGCCCCTCAGCAGCCGGAACTGCAACATCCTCGCCGTGTTTTTCGAAAGGAATTCGGTTATGAGTGAGGTTATAGGCGACACGCTCGGGATCGCTAACAACGATCCGAAAAGCAAACGCATGGAAACGTGTATTGTCTGTGGTCCCCAGCCCAACAAGCTTTTCCGGCAGATCATTCATTCCTGAAAACGTGTGGACGTTAAAGCCTGGTAGTGCGAATTTCGATCCATGCCTTTCGGGGGTAGCCGTCGCATCAAAGGCAAGCCCCATGAAATCAACCACCCCGTCCCCCTCGCCTTCCATAAAATATGCATCGGTCACACCGATAGCACCATTTGGATGCTCCGGTGCGGACCGGATCCGTTGTACGACTGAAGGATCACCCAGCCATTCAACGGTAAAAAACGAGCACCCCGGAAAATCGGATTTTGCGCAATAGGCACCCCGCACCTTCAAGAGGTTGCTGGTGCCGTCGGGATGCTTCGCTTCGCGTTCAAAACTCAGCATGGTGCGGTCTTCGGCGCCGCCAGCCGCGAAAGCTTTCCGGTCGGCAACAGCGTCCTTGGTCTTAAGCGCTATTCCGGAAAGCCCCTGATCACCGAACGTATTGCGATAAGCCTGATCCATCACAACGAACGGATTGGAATCACTCAGCGCCTTCGCCGCCTTCGCCATATCATAGACGGCGAGCGGTTCGAGATAGGTATCGTTATCAAAGAAAATACAGCAGTTTGCCGTCCCGAATGGGTGGTAACCGGTTGCATTGACACTGAAACCGAGCGCCTCAAAGCGCTCCCTCGAGGTTGTCAGATCCTTGACTGTGAGAACAAGGTGATCGAGTGCACGAGGCATCAGACAAGACGGCTTTGTTCAAGCGCTGCGGCGACAAAAGATGAAAAGAGCGGATGCGGCTGGAATGGACGGCTTTTAAGTTCAGGATGGAACTGAACGCCCACAAACCAGGGATGATCGTGTCGCTCGACAGTTTCCGGAAGAATACCATCAGGCGACATCCCTGCGAAATGAAGCCCCGTCGCCTCAAGCTGGTCCCGGTAAGCAACATTCACTTCATAGCGATGTCGGTGTCGCTCTGAAATCGCTGATTGCCCATAGATCTCAGCAATCCTGCTGTCGCGTCTAAGATGCGCTGGATAAGCGCCGAGGCGCAGCGTACCGCCGAGATTGCCGTTTGCTATCCGCTTTTCAACCTCGTTGCCGCGCACCCATTCAGTCATCAGACCGACCAGCGGCTCTCCACCGGGACCAAATTCGGACGAGGTTGCGTTTTCAATCCCCGCAAGATTGCGGGCGGCCTCAAGGACCGCCATCTGCATGCCGAAACAAATACCGAAATACGGAACATTGTGTTCGCGCGCATATCGAACGGCTTCGATCTTTCCTTCCGCTCCCCGCTCGCCAAATCCGCCGGGCACAAGGATACCATTGACGTCATCAAGGTGCGGCGTCGGATCTTCCTCTTCGAAAATTTCAGACGCGATCCACTCGAGATTGACGCGGGTCCGGTTAGCGATGCCACCATGGGTGAGCGCTTCAATCAGGGACTTATAAGCATCGTGCAGATCGACATATTTGCCGACAATCGCAATGGTCACCTCGCCTTCGGGACTTGCGATTGAGCTTGAGATCTGTCGCCAATGATCCAAGTTCGGCTCTGGCCCCACATCCATTCCGAACGCGTTCAGCACCTCCTGATCAAGACCGACATCATGATAGGTCAGTGGAACATCGTAAATGCTTGCCGCATCAAGCGCCGGGATGACGGACGATTCGCGCACATTGCAGAATTGCGCGAGTTTCTTGCGCTGACCTTCGGGGATCGGGCGGTCGCAACGGACCATCAGGATATCCGGTTGGATACCGATCGAGCGAAGTTCTTTCACCGAATGCTGTGTCGGTTTTGTCTTGAGCTCACCCGCGCTCGGAATATACGGCATGAGTGTGAGATGGATATAGATTGCCTGACCACGAGGAAGCTCATTGCCAAGCTGACGGATCGCCTCGAAGAACGGTAAGCCCTCGATATCACCCACGGTTCCGCCGATTTCACACAAGACGAAATCGTATCCGTCATTCCCGTCAAGGATGAACTCCTTGATCGTATCTGTCACATGGGGAATGACCTGAACCGTCGCCCCGAGATATTCACCGCGCCGTTCCCGGGCGATAATCGACTGATAAATCTTGCCAGTTGTGATGTTGTCGTTTTTGTTCGCTGATCGACCGGTGAACCGCTCATAGTGGCCCAGGTCAAGATCGGTCTCGGCACCATCATCCGTAACAAAGACTTCGCCATGCTGTGTTGGGCTCATCGTGCCCGGATCGACATTGAGATAGGGGTCGAGTTTTCGAAGGCGGACTGAATAGCCTCGAGCTTGAAGGACAGCTCCGAGTGCCGCCGCCGCCAACCCTTTACCTAGCGAGGAAACCACGCCACCTGTTATAAAGATATACCGTGCCATGGGCGTGCAGAATAGCGCTGTTACTGGCGATTCCAAATTGAAACCGCTCCGCTTTACCTTTTTTCCCAAATTTCTTTGGCGATTTGTGAAGCCCGACTTGCAAAGCAGCTCACGCACCCATCAGGGCACGCTAATCCTGAGCTCAGCCGACGCCGTGAAGTTGCTTTTATTGCCCCGTCGGAACTTGTGGCGCTGACGGTGCCGATCCGTCCGTCGGCGGAACAGGAACACTTGGCTCTGCCGCGCCCGGCTGGGGTACCTGAGGCAACAATGCGCCGTCGGGGGTCAGATCCTGCGGGGCAAGCGGCTGTGGAGCGATCGGCTGAATGCCGCCCGGACCACCGTCAATCCGGTCAAGGATCGAAGTTGAACTTGTGAAATTCGCCAGAATAGACAAGCCGATCGACGTCATAAAGAAACATGCGGCAAGAATGGACGTGGTCCGCGTCAAGAGGTTCGCCTTGCTGCGACCGCTCATGAAGTTGCCTCCGCCGCCGCCACTGCCAATACCGAGCGCCCCTCCTTCCGAGCGCTGCAACAGGATAACGACGGCCATGGCTATGACCAGAATGAGGTGAACAACGATAAGGACGGTTTCCATCTTGTCTTCCGGATGTGCCGTGTCTCTTATCGGACCGGCAAACGATATGATGCGCGTCACCCGAACGGGGCGGCGTTTTGGGATGCCCGTTTAACGGACTTTTTGATCGAATACCAGCCCCGATAAGAACCAATCAGATGTGCCGGCCTGTTCTCAATTCCTAGGCGATA
>JBCDCZ010000276.1:0-6130 GCA_039180865.1 Pseudomonadota bacterium
AGCTCGTCCTGATTGTCGGCCCAGAACTCAAAGTTGTTCTGGATCGCATTGGTTAGGTTTGCCGGGTTTGTCGGCATTTGCGGGCCCATATCGAGGTCCGGATTGTTGTGGAATGAACCGACAAGCGGGCCGGATGACTTACGGGCCGGGCCGTAGGAAATCCAAGATGCCTGTGCTGCAAGCTGCTCCGTTGCAGTCGAGAACTTCAGGAAGTCTAGAGCTGCTTCTTTGTTTGGAGCACCTTTAGGAATGACCCAGAGGTCAAGGTCCCAAACCTGGCCATCCCAAACGATGTTGAACGGCTTGCTCTCAGCTGCCACGGCGTTGAAAATACGGCCGTTATAGGCTGTCGTCATCGCAACTTCACCGTCTGCCAGAAGCTGCGGCGGCTGAGCACCGGCTTCCCACCAGACAACTGAACTCTTGATGGTGTCGAGCTTTTTGAATGCGCGGTCAACGCCTTCAGGCGTGCCGAGAACATCATAGACGTCAGCAGCCGCGACGCCGTCTGCCATCAAAGCCATTTCAAGGTTGGCTTTCGGGTTTTTGCGAAGGCCGCGTTTGCCCGGAAACTTCTCAAGATCGAAGAAGTCAGCGATGGTTTTTGGACCATCAGCGATCTTTGAGCTGTCATAGGCAAAGATGGTTGACCAAACGATGTTGGCGACCGCACATTCGTGCAACGTACCTTCGATGAAATCGGCAGTCGCTGGCGTGCCATCGGCACCGGCTGGCAGGATTGATGGATCGATCGGCTCGATCAAACCCTCATCACATGCGCGAACCGCGTCAGAAAGTTCGACGTCAACGATATCCCATGTGACATTGCCCGCTTCAACCTGAGCTTTGATTTCCGCGATACCACCATTGTAATCCTCAGACGTGATGACCTTGCCGGTCTTCTCCATCCATGGCTTATGGTAAGCTTCGACCTGGCTCTTTGTATAAGCGCCGCCCCACGATACGACCGTCAGGTCCTTCGCAGATGCTGCGCCAACACTCAGGGCCAGAGCCGCTGCTGCTGAAAGCAGAAGTTTCGTTTTCATATAATTTTCTCCCTTAAACTCACCCGGCTTCAGCCGGGCATTTCTTTGACCGACGGCCAAACTCTAAAAAGCAATCGGGTCGAGCGCGCGGCAATCCTGCGTCCGCCAGCCGACCCGGGCTTCATCCCCCTCCGCCAAGAGAACTGAACTGTCATTGTTTGGAACCTTGACGATAAACTCCTCATTCCCGCTCACTACCATGCGGGTTCGGATATGGTCGCCAAGATAGATGAGCTCCGCAATGCGGCCTTCGAGCACATTATCGACCAATCCGTCCTGAGGGTTAATCGCAATGCGTTCCGGCCGGATCGACAAGGTTGTCTTGTCGCCATTCGTCACATTCACTGGAAGCGCGTTGACTCTCTTGCCATCGTCAAGGGTGACGGCTGCGCTTCCGCCATCAATCGCGTCAATCTTGCCGTTCAGCTTGTTGTTCTCTCCGATGAACTGGGCAACAAAACTGTTTTCAGGCGCCTCATAAAGGACCTGCGGCGTCGACAATTGCTGAATCACACCATCATCGAAAACCGCGACACGGTCGGACATGGTGAGCGCTTCAGACTGATCATGCGTCACGTAGACGACCGTGACACCGAGATTTTCATGGATGTGTTTGATCTCATACTGCATCTGCTCGCGCAGCTGCTTGTCGAGCGCGCCGAGCGGCTCATCCATGAGAACAAGTTCAGGCTCAAAGACCAATGCCCGCGCAACGGCCACGCGCTGCTGCTGCCCGCCGGACAATTGGGCCGGCATCCGCGCACCCATTTGCGGTAGTTCCACCATCTCCAATGCGCGTCTGACTTTTGCCTGAATGGTCGCCTTGTCCAACTTGCGGACCTCTAGCGGAAACGCGAGGTTCTCAGCAACGGTCATATGCGGAAAGAGCGCGTAATTCTGAAACACCATGCCAATCCCGCGCTTGTGGGGCGGCGTGTTGTTGATGGGCGTCTCGTTGAGATAAATCTCGCCGTTTGTGGCAACTTCGAACCCTGCCAGCATCATCAGGCAGGTTGTCTTACCTGACCCTGACGGGCCAAGCATCGTTAGAAATTCGCCCTGGCGGATATTGAGATTGAGATCTTTGACGACAAGGGTTTCGCCGTCGTAACTCTTCTGCACGCTGTCAAAGCGCACGTGGTAATCGGTGCTCAAGCCTTACCTCTTTTCTCACCGTCGCGTTATTCCCCCGAAGTTTCGCGCTGCAGTTTTGCGCGCCCGCGGCGCAAACAGAGGAAGCCTTGCGAAATTTCGCCATATGCTTCAACAAAGTGCCGTCCATTGTAAAGTAGAAATTGCCCGTTTTTTATCTTTGGCAAAAAATCGGGCAGTTAGAACGTTTCTTGAGCGGGGCTTGATGCAAAATTCGACAGATAAACATGGCTATGAAGCCGGTAGACTGAACCTTCCATTTGTCGGGCATTGCACCTTTGCCAAAGCACCGGTCGGACTTGATTTCGAAAACATTCAGGGAAATTGTGCGATTCTCGGTGCGCCCTTCGATTTTGGAACACAATACCGGGCGGGTGCTCGGTTTGGTCCACGCGCGATTCGAGAAGCCTCGACACTGTTTTCTTTCGGTCATGCCGGAGCCTACGATCACGAAGATGATGTGACCTATCTGGACAGCCGCGATGTTCAGATCGTCGATATGGGTGATGCCGATATTGTCCACACGAATACGGAGAAGAGCCACGCCAATATCGAATGGGCGGTGAGAAAGATCCTGGCGGCTGGAGCCCTTCCCGTTGTACTCGGAGGCGATCACTCAGTGAACATTCCCAGCATTCGGGCGTTCGACAAGGAAGACGATTTCCATCTCGTTCAGATTGATGCGCACCTCGATTTCGTCGATGAACGCCATGGCGTGCGTCACGGACACGGCAATCCGATGCGGCGCGCTGCCGAACAGGCGAATGTGACCGGCCTCAGCCAGTTCGGAATCAGAAATGTCTCATCAACAGCCAAGGAAGGCTATGACGATGCCCGGGCCCGCGGATCCGACATTCTTTCGGTCCGTCAATTCAGGAAACTCGGTGTGGAAGGCGCCCTCGCCCGAGTTCCCGACGGGAAACGATACTATGTCACGATCGATATTGATGGTTTCGACCCGTCAATCGCTCCTGGAACGGGGACACCGAGCCATGGAGGCTTCTACTATTACGAGGTGCTGGAGTTTCTTCAGGGCCTCACCAAGAGGGGTGAGGTCATAGGAGTGGATCTGGTTGAAGTGGCGCCCGACTATGACCCAAGCGGCTCAACAAATTTCCTCGCCGCTCAACTCTTGATGAATTTTATCGGTTTCATCTTCGTCGAACGCGCAAAACGCACATAAAAAAGGGGCCGTCCGGCCCCCTCTCCTCCTCAAGAATACAAACACTAAAGCTGAGCGTTTTTGACCTTCTCAGAACCTTCGTCTTGGGTCTTGACGGAATGATCAGAGAAAAATTTCGGTCCAATTTCAGGAAGAAACCAGGATAGGCCGAGCATGTAGGTTGAGAGGTCGATTCCTTCGACAGCTTCAACTCTCAGTTTCGGATCATGGGCTGAACAGCGCCACAGGAAATCAAGATCCTCATGCCGATAGCGGCATTCGTCGCGATTGTGAAGTTCCATCAGGTTCGCGATAATCTCGGATGGTCCGGGATCCTGAGCGCTTGCGTTGATCACACCGTCTTTTTCGGTGCGTGCACTTTCGGTTGGAAGGAAACCGGCGATAATGGCAGGCGAAAATGTGTGGTTCGGATTCTTGCCGATCCTCGCGACGCCATACCCGCTGTAGTCCTTGATTTTCTCGCCTTCAGGCGCGTCCTTTTTGAATTTGATTTCAGAACCGGCGCCTAATCCCCAAAAGCGTTGCGGATACGCCCCTTCCCCAAGTTTGCTGAAGAAGTGCTTGTCAGCTGCCTTCAACTCATTGAGTTCCGCAACAAAGGCCGGCTTGTCGGCAAGATCACCACAGAAGTAAAAGGCGAATTGCGGAGCGAAGTGTGAGACATGGCGCGTAGCAGATGGTCCAAGCACAGTGAAGTTGCCGAATTCAGTCTGCGGCAGGTTCGAACCATCGTCGACATAAGCATTCCAGAAGGTCGTCGCTGGACCATTGTGCCCAAGGCGCGCCTCGTGGGCACGGCCAAGACAGGGAAGCAATACATATTCATCAAAGAGCAGAGACCACCAACGGTCTTCTGTGAGCTCTTTCGGCCCTCGGAAAACCTGATGGACGCCGGGATTTCTGTCAAACCGGATCGCCTGGCTCCAGTTGATCGTCTCCACCAGTTCACGGCCAAGCTCAGCTGCTTCTTTCGCTTTTTCACCAGGCAGGGTGGCGAAATAACTTGCCACATAATGCGCGCCGACGCCCAGTATTGCGGTATCGATTGTCGAGAAGACGTCCTTGCTTCCACCGATGGCTTCACCTGTGTAGCCATCAATGAAATGCTGGTACCAACCGCTTTTCGAACGAAGAGGCTTAAACTCGCTATCGCCTGCCTTACCGAGCAGGTTGGCCAGTGTGATGACCGCCTTCTCATCTGCGCCTTCGATCACACCCAGCCGGTCACCGATCGTCAGCGAGATGAGGCCGATACCGGTTGAAGCGATCGAGGAACGCGGGCTTTCCTGAAGCTCATTGTTCAGGCGGGCAAAATCCCGGTACTGACCGGTCATCCCAATGCGCAAATGTTCGTCGTAAAGGCGGATCACCGAAGCAAGTTGATTGCGGGCAAAAGCACGCTGTTCAACGATATCGGAGCCCGTAGGCACAACCGGCCGTTGAGCGCTCGATGCGCTTGCGAAGATGCAGATAGCAAAAATTGCAGCAGCCGCTGTTGCGCGGCTTGAAAGAGCCCTGATCATACCGATCCCTTCCGCGGAGTGTCCCTATAACACGAGCATTCTCGAGGTAAAGATGGCCTTGGCAGGGCAAATGACTATTCAACTCACTTGACGTTAAAGTGAACTCACAAAAATTGCGGAATTCCGCCATTTCTACTGTTAAGCTAAACAACAGGTTTGTACTGTTGTCATGCCAGTCATTTCGGTTCGGAGTGTTAACTCGCTTTGAGAGCTGCAGGACGGGCCTTTTTCACAAAAAGCCTGTTCAGGGCTGAGAGATACGCCTTGGCAGACGCAACGAGCGTGTCGGTGTCAGCTGCGCGCCCTGTCACCGTATGTCCTTCATCCTCCAAGCGTACCGAGACTTCAGCCTGGGCATCGGTGCCTTCGGTCACCGCATGAACCTGATAAAGCTGCAGGGTCGCGTTATGTGGAAGAATGGATTTGATCGCGTTGAAGGTCGCATCCACCGGTCCATCGCCGGTCGCCTCCATGGTGACGTGACGGCCTTCCACATCAATGGTGATAATCGCTTTTTGCGGGCCGCCAGTTCCGCAGATAACCGTCAGCGCCATCACCTTATTGACATCGCTCCGGGTCGCAACTTCGTTTTCAACGAGCGCCTCGATGTCCTCGTCGTAGACGTTCTTCTTGCGGTCGGCGAGATCCTTGAAGCGTTTGAATGCGTCGAGAAAGGCATTGTCACCAAGCTCATAGCCAAGATCATTGAGCTTCTCACGGAACGCATGGCGGCCTGAATGCTTACCCATGACAAGGGATGTCTCGCGCACACCGACCGATTCCGGTGTCATGATTTCATAGGTACCGGCGTTTTTCAGCATACCGTCCTGGTGAATACCGCTTTCATGCGCGAAGGCATTCCGTCCGACGATCGCCTTGTTGTACTGGACCGGAAATCCGGAAACGGCAGCCACAAGTTTTGAAACCCGCGTCAAATGCGAGGTTTCGATACCGCACGCATAAGGTAATGCGTCGCCTCGGGTCTTTACAGCCATTACAACTTCTTCAAGCGCGGCGTTTCCTGCCCGCTCACCAAGGCCGTTGATCGTACATTCGATCTGCCGGGCACCAGCTGCAACGCCTGCGAGCGAATTAGCAACTGCAAGTCCAAGATCGTTATGGCAATGGGTTCTCGAAATCATAACCGATACCGTGACGCTTGCGCGCAACCTCGTCGACAATGTCGAGTGGTCGGCAATGGATGCAACGCGCACATCGATCGAATA
>JBCDCZ010000277.1:0-6076 GCA_039180865.1 Pseudomonadota bacterium
CGCATGGGCAAGGACGTTGTCGCCCTTGCCGTCACCTCGAACAGGAACGAGGATCTTTCGGATCATGTCATGTCCTCCCCACAGGCTGATTAAACTAAGGTATTAGAACAATCCGTCAATTAGTCCCTCGTCATTGATGCAGATGAACTCCGCTGATGGCTTTCTCGGAAGTCCCGGCATCGTCATGATCTCACCGCAGATAACCACGATGAATCCGGCGCCTGCGGACAGGCGGACTTCACGCACGGGAAGGCTGTGCCCTGTCGGTGCACCGCGCCGGTTTGGATCGGTTGTGAAACTGTATTGGGTCTTCGCCATGCAAACGGGTAGCTCGCCATATCCCTGCTCTTCCCACTGCCGCAGCTGATCCCGGATTTTTTTGTCAGCGAGCACTTCGTCAGCCCGATAAATCCGCTTTGCAACGGTCTCGATTTTTTCAAAAAGCGGCATTTCTGATGGATAGAGTGGCTGGAACTGAGCGCTGCCCCCTTCGCAGAGTTCGACAACTTTTCGCGCGGTTTCTTCAATGCCCGCGCCACCTTCGGCCCAGTGTTTGTTCAGGATCGCTTCAACGCCAAGTTCGGTGCAATAATCCTTGATTGCCTGAACCTCGGCGTCTGTGTCGGTCACGAAATGGTTAATCCCGACAACCAGCGGTACACCAAACTGTTTTACGTTTTCGATGTGGCGGCCAAGGTTGGCGCAACCCTTTTTGACAGCGTCTACATTCTCGGTGCCGAGATCGTCCTTGGAAATCCCGCCATTCATTTTCATCGCCCGCACAGTCGCAACGATCACAGCCGCAGCAGGCTTGAGACCAGCCTTGCGGCATTTGATGTCGAAGAACTTTTCGGCTCCAAGGTCCGCGCCGAAGCCTGCTTCGGTGACGACATAATCCGCAAGTTTCAAGGCAGCTTTGGTGGCAACGACCGAGTTACAGCCGTGGGCGATATTCGCGAACGGGCCGCCGTGAACGAAAGCCGGATTGTTCTCAAGCGTCTGCACGAGATTCGGCTGCATTGCCTGCTGCAGGAGAACCGTCATTGCGCCATCGGCCTTGATATCGCGGCAATAAACCGGCGAGCGATCACGCCTGTAGGCAACGATAATGTCACCAAGACGCTTTTGAAGATCGTCAAGATCGTTCGCAAGACACAGGATCGCCATCACCTCCGACGCAACCGTGATGTCGAAGCCCGCCTCACGCGGGAAACCGTTTGCGACACCGCCCAAGTTACAAACGATCTCGCGTAGTGCCCGATCGTTCATGTCCATCACCCGGCGAAATGCGACACGACGGATATCTATTTCCTGCTCGTTACCCCAGTAAATGTGATTGTCGAGCATGGCAGCAAGCAGGTTGTGAGCGCTCGTGATTGCGTGAAAGTCGCCCGTGAAATGAAGGTTCATTTCCTCCATTGGCACAACTTGGGCATATCCGCCTCCTGCAGCTCCGCCCTTCATCCCGAAACACGGGCCGAGTGACGCTTCCCGAATGCAGATTGCAGCCTTCTTGCCGATCCGATTAAGACCGTCACCGAGGCCAACCGTGGTTGTCGTCTTTCCTTCACCGGCGGGTGTCGGGTTGATGGCGGTCACAAGGATCAGTTTGCCATCCGGCTTGTCGCCGAGGCTCTTGATGAATTCAGCTGATACTTTTGCCTTGTCGTGGCCATACGGCAGCAGGTGCTCGCTCGGAATATCGAGTTTCGATCCAATCTCCTGGATCTGCTTTTTATTCGCTTTGCGGGCAATTTCGATGTCGCTCATGGATCTCATCCTGTCCTTGTCTTACGAACCGAGGACATCGCCTTTGGCGAGCCCGGCTGTAGCGGCCCACTCTGCCGCCGGTTGCTTGCCTTCGCCGGTCGGGCGCACACGCTTGATGAGGATCCGCCCCCCAATGCACTGCACACTTACACCGTCGTCCGAAACCTCCATGACTTTGCTTGAGATGCCGTCGCCCGGTACGCGGGCACAGTCGAATATGCCAAGCTCTTCGCCATTGAGGGTCGTCCACGCCCCCGGCGACGGGTTGGTCCCGCGAATGAGGTTGTAGACTTGACTGACAGGCTTATTCCAATCGATGCGGGCATGCTTCTTGACGCAACGACGTTCATAGGTCGCATCGGCCTCATTTTGTTCGATGCGTGGTGGATTTCCGGTACGGAAGAGATCACAGACCTCAAGAACGGAAGCGACACCGGCCGGGTAGATCTTCTTGAAATATAGATCGATCACTGTGTCATCGGGCCCAAGGTCGCATTCCCAGGTCAGAAGAACATCCCCCTCATCAAGGCCATCGGTCGGGTAAAACCAGGAGAAACCGGACTTCTCGGACCCCATGATGATCGGCCAGTTTACCGCCGAAGGTCCACGATGGAGGGGCAACAGCGAGGGGTGAAAACAAATGGAGCCATATTTTGGAATATCGCGGGCGGCTTCCGGAACAAAAACATTCACAAACGCCATCACCATGAGATCGGCGTTGTAACTTCTTAAGAGATCGAGAGATTCATCGTCTTTGAAATGGGCCGGTTGATGAACCGGCAACCCCTTTTCAAGGGCAAGTTCCTTGATCGGGTCAACGGGCTTTCCCTCCTTGTCGGGCTCGCAATAAACAGCCACGACGTCGTCGGTCCCCGTCTCGATTAACTTGGCAAGAGCGTCCTTACCGAAGGCCTGCTGGCCCATAACGATTACGCGCATCTTGGTTCTCCTCCCAACCGCTGATGCAAAAAATATCAACTCACTCGTGGACCGCCGAAGCCTCTCCTTCGACGGCGGCCCAAATTTCTCTATTCGGCAGCTTCCTTGATGTCGCCGACCGCGCCGGACGTGATCACGGATTGCAGTTCATCGCCCTGATAGCCAAGAACGTCCTGCAGGATTTCAACTGTGTGCTCGCCTAAAAGCGGCGAACGCTCTACTTCGACCGGACTATCAGAAAGTTTTACCGGGCAGCCAACGGAAAGGTATGGACCGCGTTCCGGGTGGTCGACCTCGACGATGGTGCCAGTTGCACGCAAGCCCTCATCCTCGGCGATCTCTTTCATTGATAGGATCGGACCAACCGGTATGTTGACCGGATTGCAGATGTCCATGACCTCAAACTTTGTCTTGGTCATCGTCCATTGCTCGATTGTGTCGAAAACCTCGTTGAGGCGCGGCAAGCGAGCAGGCGGTGTCGCGTAGTCCGGATCTTCCTTCCATTCCGGCTTTCCGATGATGTCGCAAATGCTCTCCCAAACAGCAGCCTGAGTGATGAAATAGGTGTAGGCATTCGGGTCCGTTTCCCAGCCCTTGCACTTCAGGATCCGACCAGGTTGTCCGCCGCCTGAATCATTGCCAGCACGCGGTGTCGCCTCCCCGAACGGAACACCTTCGCCGAACTGCGAATATTCCTTCAATGGGCCCGCCTCAAGACGCTGCTGGTCCCGCAGCTTCACGCGACACAGATTGACGACGCCATCCTGCATGGCAGCCAAGACTTTTTGACCGCGACCGGTTTTCTCGCGCTGGAAGAGTGCTGTCACAATGCCAAGCGCCAAATGAAGCCCGGTCCCGGAATCGCCGATCTGCGCGCCCGTCACCGTTGGTGGGCCATCGAGAAAGCCGGTGGTTGAAGCAGAGCCGCCCGCGCATTGCGCGACATTCTCATAGACCTTGCAGTCTTCATATTTGCCCGGTCCGAAACCCTTGACCGACGCCATGATGAGGCGCGGGTTGATTTCCTGAATGCGCTCCCACGAAAAACCCATGCGGTCGAGCGCGCCCGGAGCGAAATTTTCGACGAGCACGTCACATTCTTTAATCAGGCGAGTCAGGACCTGTTTGCCGGTCTCGTTCTTTGAATTCAACTCGATCGAACGCTTGTTGTGGTTCAGCATCGTAAAATAGAGGCTGTCCGCACCGGGCTTGTCGACAAGCTGCTTCCGGGTCGCGTCACCAACGCCCGGCCGCTCTACCTTGATCACGTCCGCACCGAACCAGGCGAGGAGTTGCGTACAGGTCGGACCTGACTGCACATGGGTAAAGTCAAGAATTTTGACGCCCTCAAGAGCCTTCATCGTCTTCTTCCTTCGTTTGATGGGCCCGCCTAATGAAGGGTTCTAAGGGCGGACCGGTTGTTCTTGCTTGATCCCTATTCCGGGAAATTACTTATACATTGTTTGGGCTTTTGTCCCGGGTGCATATTCATTTGGATCGATCCAAACATTCACCACGGCACATTTTCCGGTTTTGGCGATTGCTTCCCTTGCGCGCTGCATGGCGGGCTGGATTTGGCTCGCTTCACGGACCTCTTCGCCATAGCCGCCAATCATTTCGCCGAATTTTGAGAATTCCACGTCGCCCAGCTTGTTACCGATATCGCCGCGGTTCTCACCATATTTCGTGATCTGGCCGTAGCGGATCTGGTTCATCGCCGAATTGTTGCCGATCACTGCGAGGAAAGGTGCGCCGAAACGCTGGGCCGTCTCCATATCGAAGGCCGTCATGCCAAAAGACCCGTCGCCGTAAAGGCACATGACTTCTTTGTTCGGATGGGCAAGTTTTGCGGCCATCGCAAATCCCGTTCCAACACCGAGTGAGCCAAGCGCTCCCGGATCCATCCATTGGCCCGGATTGCGCGGGCGCACCGCCTGCGCGGAAATCGTCACCACATCGCCGCCATCGCCGATATAGATCGTATCTTCGCCAAGGAATTCGTTGATCTCCCAGGCAAGGCGATAGGGATGGATGGGGGATCGATCAGACGTGAAAAGCGGCATCAGCTTTTCAAGTTTCTTAGCCTCCAGATCCCGCAAATGCGTCATCCATTCCCGGCGCTCAGCGCGCGCGCCCTGGTCGATCCGGCCAGACGCCGCATCCATGACCGCGGTCAGGATCGCGCCCGGATGACCGGCAATGCCCATTGATATGTCGCGGTTTTTACCAACAGTGCGGTAATCAAGGTCGATCTGAACAAGCGTCGGCGCCTTGATGCGTTTGCCGTAACCCATGCGGAAATCGAATGGTGTGCCGACAATCAGAATGACATCAGCATCCTTGAAAGCATCGGAGCGAGTCCGGTCGAAACAGTGCTCGTCTTCCGCTCGCATCATGCCGCGGGCAGCACCATTCATATAGACGGGGATATCGAGTGCCTTGGCGAAGGCTGCGGCCTCGTCATGCGATCCTGATGCCCAGACCTGCTGGCCGAACAAAACGGCCGGTCGCTTGGCAGCGACAAGGATATCTGCAAGTTTTTCGATATCCGCCGGATCGCCAATCGAACGAACCGATGTCCGATAATGGCCGGGCTCCGGAATACGGGCGTTTTCGACCGGGATTTCCGCGTCGAGAATATCGCGCGGGATTTCGAGATAACTCGGGCCGTAGGCGCCCGCGAAACACTCGCGCGCTGCCATGGAAATCATGTCAGCGATGCGCTCCGTGGAAAAGACGCCGGAGGCAAACTTCGTGATCGGGGACATCATATCGACGTGCGGCAGATCCTGAAGCGACCCCATTTTGTGCTGGGTCAAGGACGATTGGCCGCCAATGTGAAGGATCGGGCTTTCGGAGCGAAACGCCGTCGCGACGCCGGTCACAGCGTTGGTGCAGCCGGGGCCCGCAGTTGTCACCACGCAGCCGAGCTTGCCGGTCTGGCGCGCATAGCCGTCGGCTGCGTGGGCTGCAACCTGTTCATGGCGGACATCGACGATCTTAATACCCTCGTCGATACACCCGTCATAGATATCGATGATATGGCCACCGCAAAGGGTAAAGATCGTATCGACACCCTCGGCCTTCAAAGCCTTTGCAACGAGGCGCCCGCCTGAGACGATGCTCTCATCGGTGCTCTTCTTTGCCAGTGTGTCGTGCGCTGTCGTGCTCACTTCCGCCAATGCCATCTTCGTTTCCTCCTCAAGAAACTTATGTTTGCCGCTCTTCCCTGACCGGTTCTTCAACCGGAAGCGGCCCTCCTCTGCGAAATCTGTTCAAGCTTCGTCCATGTGCGGTCGATATGATCGTGAAGCCGCATTGTGTGTTCGCGCACAAGCCGCGCGGACAAATCGGCGTCGCGCTTTTC
>JBCDCZ010000278.1:0-6071 GCA_039180865.1 Pseudomonadota bacterium
ACGCCCGGCCGGTCGGCAACGCGCCTTATGGATACCTGCGCCTCGTCTTTGGAATAGGCGATGCCGGTGACTATCTGCTGTTCCAAGATTTCATCCTCATCACAAATCAGCGTTCCGGGCGGAAAGTTGACGTTCGTTATCGAAGGATCGTCGGGATCGACAAAAGACGAACGCACAAATGTCCTCACGTTGTAAACGTGAGCAAGCTCAACGGAGCGCACCTGCAGAACCTTCGCGCCCGACGACGCCATTTCGAGCATCTCCTCAAATGACACGCGGTCCATACGACGGGCTTTCGGAACGATCCGCGGGTCGGTCGTGTAAACACCATCCACATCCGTGTAGATATCACAGCGGTCAGCTTTGATTGCAGCTGCAATCGCGACCGCCGTAGTATCAGAACCGCCGCGTCCGAGCGTTGCAACGCGGCCATCCGGGGAAATCCCCTGGAACCCTGCAATGACGGCGACCTGGTTCATTTCAAGGCGTTCATTGAGGCGAGCATCGTCGATATCAGCGATCCGCGCTGCACCATGGGCTTCATCCGTCTTGAGCGCGATCTGCCAGCCAAGCCATGATCGCGCATCGACCCCCATCGCCTGCAAAATGATTGCGAGCAGACCGGACGATACCTGTTCGCCGGTCGCAACGATGCTGTCATATTCGCGCGCATCGTGGAGCGCTGCTGCTTCGGTGCACAGATCGACGAGCCTGTTCGTCTCGCCTGCCATCGCGGAAACGACAACAGCGACCTGATGACCTGCATCAACTTCGCGCTTGACGTGGCGGGCGACGCGCCGAATACGGTCAAGATCGGCGACTGAGGTTCCGCCGAACTTCATTACCAGACGGGCCATGGAAGGTCTCACCTAGGTGGATGGGTTCCCGATCGGCTTTACGAGCCATGGAATTGAAAGTTTGCCGCGTCATACAGGCAAAGGTGAGGTCTTTCAACTGAGTAGCCGCCAAGCTCCCGGTGTTTTCCTTGCAATTCTTGAGAAAGACTGCGGAACGCAGGGTTCAGTAGACCGTTCCGGCCCGAACACGGCTGAGCGCCGTCAAAGCGGCCATACGATAACAATCGCCGGGACAGCCACAATGAGAATAAGCCCCTGGAGGGGCAGACCGAGCCGCCAATAGTCGGAAAAACGATATCCGCCAGGCCCTAGAATGATCGTATTGTTCTTATGACCGATCGGCGTGAGCATGGCGCAGGACGACGCGACAGCAACTGCCATAAGAAATGGATCCGCGTTGGTGCCAAGCCGGTCCGCCACGTCAATGGCGATAGGTGCCGAAATCACAGCGGTCGCAACCGTGTTCATCATATCCGCCATCATCATCACCAACACCATGAGAAGAACAAGCGCTGCGACATCCGGAAGTCCGGCTGTCAGGGATATCAAAGATTGGGCGAAGAGATCGGTCCCACCGGAGCGTTCCAGCGCGCCAGCGAGCGGAATGATCGAACCAAGAAGCACAATTACAGGCCAGGCGACCGACCGGTAGATTTCACGCAAAGGGACGATTTCGGTCAATGCATAAAGCACAACAACACCTGCGAGCGCTGCGGCAAGCGGGATGATCCCAGTGCTTGAAAGCGCGATCGCGGTTCCGAATATCCCGATTGCAAGGAACGCTTGACTGGTGTGGTTCATGTGAATATCGCGCCTGGCAAGCGGAAGACAATCGAGCCATTCAATCGCATCGGCGAGCCGCGATTGCGAACCAACCAGCAGAAGCACGTCGCCAGCTTGAAGCAGAATATGACCGACGCTCTTTGCAAACGGGCGGCCCTGGCGGGAGACGCCCGCAACGCTCACACCCTGGCGGCGCAAGAGCCGAACCGTCACAGCTGCGCGACCGACCAAGCGGCTCTCGCGCGTCACAACAACTTCACTCACGGACAAAGCGCCGCCATAAAGAGCGTTGTGGCGTCCTTCTCCGGTAAATTGGAGACCGAAATCACGGCGCATCTTGTTGAGTTGTTGAGGAGAGCCTTCAACGACAACGACATCATGCTCGCGGAATGGCGTATGCATTTGGTCATCTATCGTGTCGGCCCCTTTCCTGCTCATTGAAAGGTAAAGACCGCCATCTTCGCCAAGCTGTTTTTTGAGTTCTGCCCCCGTCATGCCGATAATTGACGCCGCTTTGCCGACAATCATCTCCGTCACATAGTCACTGACGTCGTGATAGGCATCAACCTCCTCACCCTCTACACGGGAGTCGGCGTCGTCCGAGCCGATACGACCTGGAAGAAACCGCCAGCCGATGAGCGCAATAAAGGCGAGCCCTGAAAGCGCCACAGCAAGACCAACCGGGGCAAAATCAAACATCTCGAATGGTTCGCCAAAATGATTGGCCCGCGCCGAGGAAATGATCAGGTTCGGTGGCGTACCAATCAGGGTCACAAGGCCGCCGAGGAGCGTCGCGAAAGAAAGCGGCATAAGGGTCTTACCAGCCGCTCTCTTGGCAGTTCGCGCTGCCTGGATGTCGATCGGCATGAGAATGGCAAGTGCCGCGACGTTGTTCATGAAACCGGACAAGAGCACCGCCATCCCGCCCATGACACCGACGTGGCCCGATACGGATCGACCAGGCCGGACGATGAGATCGGTCAGACTGTCGACTGCGCCTGAGCGAACGAGACCCTGCGAAATCACAAGAACAAGAGCGACGAAAACAGTCGCTTCGTGGGCAAACCCGGAGAACGCCTCCTCCTTGGGAACAATCCCGAATGCGAGTGCCACGCAGAGGGCCCCGAAAGCTACAAGGTCATACCGGAAACGGCCCCAAATCAGGAGGGCGAAAACCACCGCAAAGAGCCCCAGGACGAGGCCAAGCATGATGTCCATGAAAACCGTCGCCTCAGTCCGGACTGCATAGTGCCAAAGACCGCGATCCTATCATGCCAATCAACGATGGCCAGCCTCTTGGCTTTTTCATCGCCGCAAGGCTGTGGAGATACGTGGCCAAAAGAGTTCGACAACGACACAACCGGTCACGAGGATAATCGCAAGCCCCTGCAGGACCGTTGGCTCTTCAGAGAGGATGAAAATCGCCAGAACAGCAGCGATCACCGGCTTTAGGAAAAAGAGATAGGATGCGCGGGTAATGTCCGGAGCAGCCGCCAGGCCGCCGAACCAGAGGATTTGCGTAATTGTCGTATTCCAGAGCGCAAGAATGAGGATCCACCACCCGGGATCAACGAACGCTGTGGCAGCACTTGCTTCACGAGCAAAAAGATTGAGAGGATTGACCCAAATCCCCCAGAAGGCACCAACGGCAAGCCAAAGCCCCACACCGCCGATCGCCAGAGATATTGCGGTTGTCGGAAGCGCACCGTGTTTTGCGATGATCGGACGAACGAGCACCGCGTAGGCAGACCCCGCCGCAGCACAAAAAGTCGCCAGGAAAACACCAAAGAACGTGTTTCCGTCGCCTGCAAGCTCCGCAAGATAACCGTCCGTCAACATCACAACGACGCCTAGAATTGCGAGCACGCCGGTAACGATCTTGACCGCCGACAATCCGGTCCCGTTGATGATCAGATTGGAGAGGCCCACAAAGATCGGGATCGTTGTCACAATTGTCGCGACCTGAATAACGCTCGCAAAATCAAGTGCCCAATGAAATGCGAGATAGGTCGCGGATACACCGATCAGCGAGAGCAAAATGAAATAAAGCCCGCCGTCCCTAACTGGCGCCAAGAGGTTGCGGGCGGACGGAATGGCTAGCGCCCAAAGCACAAGACCGAGCGAGCCGAGTACATAACGCCAAACCGAAACCTCCGGACCGGAGATCCCCGAGAGCACAGCAAAGAACTCCGACGACGCATGGCCGCAAACGCCTATGAAAGTCGCGAGATAGGCAAAGCGCGCACTGATCACCATTTCAACGCGCTCCTAGAGGCCGCGCCCGAAGCGCGCGAGGCTCTCGGCAAGCTTTTCAGGTCGTTCTTGCGGCAGGAGGTGACCCGCATCCTCCCATTCCTCGCGGCGTGCGTCGGGAAGCCGTTGATAGAGCCGCTCCACCACACCGCGATCCAGAAAAACACGATCTTGAAGACCTGTTATGACAAGCGTTGGCAGGGCAAACTTTTCATAGGGAAGTTCCCAGTCCGCGAGACTCGCGTGACGCATCAAATTGGCATGGCCATGGCTCGCAGAAAGCGGTTCATACTGGCCTTTCAGAGCGCCAGCGCGCGCCTTTTCAGCGAAGTCCTGATTAACGAGAAGCGGTAAGATCGCATCGAGAAAAAGCGGCACACCGCCTTGCGCCACGATGACGGGCATCGCATCATTGATCCACGAAATTCGCGGACCGATTTCACGGAGCGTGTTCATGAGCACGAGGCCAGAGGCATCAGCACCTTCAAGGTAGGCTCGTGCTGCGAAGAGACCGCCGATCGAAAGCCCGGCCAAGACCGGTTTATTCGGACGGATTTCGGCCAGGAGGAACTTCAAATCATCGACAATCAAAGCCGGGGTCAAATTGAGACTTGAATCAAAATGCGAGCCATCCTGACCGCGAAAATTATAAGACAGCGTGCCAAACCCCCCTTCCCGAAGCTTCGGCGCAACCACACTTTCCCATGCCCCTGTGTTGCCGGTAAGGGCGTTGACGAAAACAAAGGTTGGGGCATCTGGCGCCTGTGCCTCGGTATATTCAAAGTAGAGGCTGTTATCGTCATCAAGGCGCAGCAATGGCATGGCCCGCTCCTTATGTCTTACAAATCACATGCGCTAATAACACAGCGCTTCGCGGCAGGTCTATAAATGGAATTCTGTTTGATTGCTTTACAGGCTCGGCATACTCCGCACGCATTATGCTCTACGAGATAGAGCGCCTTTCTTCAATTCCATTACGAGGGTGCCGAAAACCTCATCCGTTCTTAAACACTCATCGCAATTACGAACTCAAAAAAGCGCAATGCCCGCTAACTTTGGCGCGCGAGAATGCCGAGCGAACTTGCAACAAGCCTGGAAGCATTGAGACCACCGATACCATCGATGTCTGCATCAGGCATGTATTCCACGAAATCAATCGCCGCCACGCTTCCCCGCCGGGCCGCGCCTTCAATCAGGTCAAGTGTCTGGAAATAGGAAAGGCCGCCCGGGGTCCGGCCTATGACCCCAGGCACGAGTGAGGGATCAAGGACATCAAAATCAACGCAGACAATAATCGCAGAATCTTCCGGGATATATTTCAGCGCCGCATCCGCTCCACCAGCGTGGATATCACGGGCAGTCACGAAATGGACGCCCCAATCAACTGCATCTTGATAATCCTGGGGATGCGCCGAACCGGTCACTCGTGCGCCGACTTGAATTATGCGCTCGATATGCGGCATCTCCGATGCCCTGCGCATCGTTGATGAAAGTCCCATCGGCTCGCCCTCGTGAGACGGCCTCCAATCGATATGGGCATCAAGCTGCAAGATGGTGTAAGGGCCAGTGCCTTCGAAGGCCGAAAGCATGGGAATTGGAATCGAATCATCCCCGCCAAGGACGACAGGAACAGCACCCTTTTTCAGGATTGTCCGGACCGCTGCCTCAATGCGAGCACGGTTTCCTTCGGCATCGGTCTCATCGTAAGCAAGATCACCGCAATCGACGGCTTTCTTCGCGCCTTCCGGGAAGAGTTCTCCGCCAACGTCGAAATTATGGCGCACCGCACTGGACGCAAACGGCGCCATCGCCGCCCGTAGAGCCTGCGGTGCCTCCTTGCAATAGGCACCGACCGATGGATAAGGCGAAGCGCAAGACGCGCCGATGATGGCAAGACCTGCAGAAAGCTCTTCGAGATTGTCGCACGCTTCCAGACCGAGGAATGTCGAGACATCCTTTTCGCCAAAAAGAGTTGCGATCCTCGGTTTGTTTATCGTCCCATCCGTCATTGCGCATCTCCTGCGTGAACCTTCGCCCTATTGGGATTAAAGCCCGAGGGTGAAAGACCGGCTATTTGGGGGAAATGCTGAAGACAGCAAATGTGCTCTCTGCTTTTCCCATGTGAAACATCGCCTATATCCCCGCTCTCAACCTGATCCAAGGAGACCGGCATGGGCG
>JBCDCZ010000279.1:0-6061 GCA_039180865.1 Pseudomonadota bacterium
CGCGGAAAGCGAAAAACACCATCGTGCTGCACTCGCTTTAAGACGGCAGATCCTGTCTGCGGACGATCCGCTGATTACGACAAGCCTCGAAAACCTTGCTGATGTTTTCCGGCGGATGGCCAAATACGGCGATGCTGTTCCACTGTTCCGCGAAGCGCTCAAACTCCACAGCGGGCGCCTCGGAACATCGTCCACCCAACTTGTGACGCCCCTTAGAAATCTCGCATACGCATTGAATTTCAAAGAAGGCCGCAATGACAGTGAAACGCGCGAAGCTTTCGACTTGTTTGCACAAATTGTTGCTCTGCGGGAAAACGCGAGCCACAACATGGATGAGGGTTTCCTCGCAGACATCAAGAACGCGGCAACACTTGCAAGCGACATCAATCTCCTCGATCAAGCCAAGCACTTCTTCGCCAGACATGTGGAAGCCGCCTCTGAGTTTTATGGCAAAGGCAATCAGACTACGGCCTACGCCTATAGCGATCTCGCAAGCACTCTGGGACGCTTGAGAGATTTTGAGGGTGCAGACGCCGCATTTGCGAACGCCATCGAAGAGAGCATCGGCGCGGATGGCCGATTGAGTGCGGCAACGGCCATCCATCATTACCGGTACGGTAATCACCTCGCTGCACGTGGCGAATTCGAAAGAGCAGAGCGCGCTTTCCGGGAAACCCTCGATATTGAACGGCAGATCTTCGGCGAAGAGCATAAAGAGACGATCAACAGCTACAACCGCCTGGGTCTGCTTCTCTACAATGCGGGCAAGATCACAGCCGCCGAACCTATCCTGCAACGGGCGCGTTCGCTCGCCGGGATTGTGCACGGTACAGACAGCCTCTGGTATGCAACAACAACCGACAATCTCGCACTGGCCCTCGCAGGGCTCGGGCGTCAACACGAAGCAATTCCACTCCATCAACAAGCGCTGGAGATCAGGGAGAGGGAACTCGGTCGCGACGATGCCGATACATCCCGCACCATCAATAATCTGGGGCTCGCATTGAAAAGCACGGGTGACTATCAGACGGCGGAGGCCCTCTTCCGTGAAGCCCTTCAAATCGACCGACAAAGACTTGCGCCTAATGATGAAGCGATCGGGATCGCACTCAACAATCTGGCGCGGGTGCTTGAAGCGAAATGGGATGCACCATCTCTCATGGAAGCCGCACCCATGTACGCCGAGGCGCTCACGATATCGCGGGCAAATTTTCCACCGACCCACCCGGACATTGCCTATTCGATCCATGCCTTCGCCAGCGTTGTTTTAAGGGTTCACCGGATGGCGCGGGGAACACCGTTCAGCGAACAAACAGGGCAAATGATGACGGAGGCGTCCAAGCTTTATCGCGAAGCGATCGGCATTCTGTCGGCACCCGTTAATCGAGACGCCATTCGGGATAATGCAGGGATCTTCCAAACCGCGACGGCACAGCTGATGCTTGCATCAGAGAATTCAGCGGCAGATGCTTTTATCGTCGCGCAATGGCCACTCCAGAGTGCGGCAAGCAAGGCGATCGCAGCGACCTCACTAAGAGTTGCGGCAGGCGATGACGCGCTCGGTCAATTGGTCCGCCAGCAACAGGACATGACCGAGGCCCACGCCGCTTTGAACCAGCGCATTCTAGGCTCTCTTGCAGCTCAGAACGCTTCCCAGATCAGCGCATTGAACGCGGCCCTGAACGCGCTTGAACGAAACCTTGCCGCTTTGACTGAGGAGATCACCGAAAGGTTTCCAAGATATGCGGAGTATCAGGGCGGTGAACCGGTCAGCGCCAACGCGGTCGCCGCGATGCTTGAAGACGATGAGGCCCTGGTCTTTATCAATCCCGGCTTCATCGGAAATGCCGGTGAGGCAATCGAAGGTTCGATCTTTGTCGTCGATTCCGAAGGCGGCGTAGCAAGCGCGCTTCTGGAGGCTGGCACCGGCCTACAACGGGATTCGGAGATCGTATTCTGCTCCATTCAGCAAGGCGCCCAAAACTGCGGCGGCGCGAAGGGCGGTGACGGAAACACAAGAGGGGCATTTTCGCTCGATCCGACACCGCGGCGGTCATCGCTACCAACATTCAATTTTGAGCTGGCACACGGCCTATACAAACGGATTTTCGAACCGGTTTCAGAGGCGCTGGCCGGGAAAAACAAACTCATTATTGTTTCTGCCGATGAAGCGCTGGTCAATTTACCCTTCCAACTCCTGCTCACCAACGAGCACTCCGGCGATGCGGAACGTCCGGACTACCAAAGCGCACCCTGGCTCATCCGCAAATGGGCCGTAACTGTTTCAACGAGCATTTCAGCTCTTACTGCAAGCCGGGCGCAGCCTCGGATCCTTCAGGACGGAGGGAGGAAAGCCTTTCTTGGTGTCGGTGATCCGATCATTGGAACAACGGGTGAAATCGATTGTGAGGCGTTTTCGCAAATCGAGCTCGCATCGCTTTCGCGCGGCATCGTTGACATCACAACCAATGCACTTTTCACCGGTAGGGAACAGGGCGCCAGAATTGCAGATGTAAACGCCGTCCGGCGCATGACGCGCCTCCCGGACACGCGGTGTGAACTGGAAAGCGTTGCGGCAAGCCTTGGCGGTGGCGACCTTCTCCTCAATGCTGATGCAACAGAAACGCGCATCAAGGAGATGAATGCCGACAATCAGCTGGCGGCCTATGACACCATTTCGTTTGCAACTCACGGCATCGTCGCCGGTGAGTCGAACCTCGCCGAACCCGCTCTCGTCTTAACCCCACCGGATAAAGGGAGCGTTCTGGATGACGGACTGCTAACCGCCAGCGAGGTTGCAGCGCTAAAGCTAAACGCTGAATGGGTTCTGCTATCGGCCTGTAACACCGCCGCCGGGACGATTGAAACCAATACAGGTGATAGCGTGAGCGAGAGTTTTTCCGGTCTCGCCAGGGCATTCTTCTATGCCGGAGCAAGAAGCCTGCTCGTGTCCCACTGGCCCGTCCAGTCGGAAGCTGCGGTCAGGCTCACAACGAAGACTTTTGAAATTCTCAGAACGCAGCCCAGAATAGATCGAGCCTCAGCGTTTCGACTGGCCATGCTGGCCATCCTTGATGATGATCAAGCTACGGATAGAACGGCTCATCCTGGCTATTGGGCGCCATTCACTCTTCTGGGAACCGGTCAATGATCGAAGTTCGCTGTCTCAACCGAATGTGCATGCATGGTATGTCTGAGACAACGCGACCGCCGCCATTAGTTATTATGTAGGGGGATCCATGTCGAAAATCAGCCACCAATACCTGGTTCGTGAACATAGTTTGAGACCCTTAGCTGGGGTTTTTGCTTTCCTGTTTGTGTTGAGCAGCCTCGCCCTCGCTCTTCCATCTTTTGCGAACGCTCAAGACAAGTATTTACGCCTGACAGTTCAACCGATTACTGACAGATATGGTTTTTTGCGCCCTGTCACAGCGGGCTTCTTCCTGAAACCGGCAGACTGGCAATATCAGGGTGGGGTTGAATGGAAGAATGAGTATTCGTGCACCTGGGGACATGCGACCCAGTGGCAGATCAATTCTCCCGACGAACGGTTCGGCCTCGCTGCACTTGCCCATCAACGCTGGTACTATTCGAGCGACCCCGATCCCCGCTATGCCCGCGCATCCTGCGGCTACGTCAACTATCAACAGCGGATCGTCGCGCTCGAAGCTTATCTAAGGCTTCGACTGAATACTCTGAATCTCAGCGCAAGTGACATCCGCTACACATCCTACCCCGTCCCACCTTTCCTGAAACAACACGCCTATGATCGCAGAGCCCCTGACGGAGGCAGGCAGCGCGGTTGGACCGAAGTCGGTGAAATTTCGTTCAAATTCAATGGCCCACAAGGACGGATGGAAGGACGTCTCGGCGGCATCGCGAATTTCTCGCAAGTCGTGACCCTGCCGGTTCAACTGGGCTTTGGACAAACCTTGCCAAGCGTTGATTTCGGTTCCGGTTACGCCTTCTTTCTGCATTTGTCGGTCGCCCCCGTCGGACAATACGACCCGCGCATGTTCGGAACGATCATCCGCAGCGCACAGATGATCAGCGAGTACAACAACGCCATATTGCAACACAACAACAAGATGGACAGGCAGGATCGCGAGAGGATTTGGCGGGTCGGGCAGATAACCCACAAAACGAACCAGCAAATCTTCGATATGCTTCAGGAATCCTGGAAAAAACGTCAGAAATCCATGGATGAGAGCGTTGAGAGCTTCGTGGATCTCATTCGCGAAGTGACCCCCTGGCAGGATTCCGAAGCACCCGGGGGCGAAGTTGAGTTCGATCAGGCTTTTGACCGCGTATGGAAACTGGAAGACGGATCTTACGTGCTGAGCGAGGGCGTTGATTTCGACCCGAACAGAGATCTCGGGATCGACGGGGTCGAGCTGAAACCCGTCAGGAAAAAGACATCGATTAGCGACTGGTACCGGAACGTCCTGCCTTTGGAAGATCCATAGGCCTCAATGCCCGTACCCACGGGCGTTACTTGCAACTGTCGAGACTTGCGATCATTTCGACGCCACGCTCTGGATTTTCCAGATTGAAAATTGTCTGGAGATCCTTCAGTGCCCGTCCGTAAAGCGCCTGAAAGTCGGCAGCCCTCTTCTGGAAATAAAAACAACTCGTTCTGGCATCACAAACGTTTTCGCCAACACAGATGCTGAGTTCGTCGAAGAAATTCGCAAGGGTCAGAATATCAGCTTCCAGCGTGCCGCTCGCCTTCCGGTCTTGCTGGATAATAAGCGTCGTCAGGAGGTCGATCTGTTCCTCGCTGATCCCTTCGTGGGCGTTAGCGAGCGCAAGCTGGCTTTGATACTTTAGCCACGGCTGAAGGACCCTGTTGCGCGCATTGATGAAAGAAATGGAATTGTATCGCTCGACGAAACCAAGGGCGATATCGGCTCTTCTGTGTTCAAGACCGCGTTCCAACTGGATATAGACGGCCCAAAGGCCAAGGGCGCTGATGATGATCGAGGCGCCCAAGGCGGCTCCGGCGAGAACACGCCAGACCCGCCAACTCAGCCAATCGCCATCATTCTTCCGGTCGGTTTCTGGGTCAGGTGGCGCCGTTTCCAATTCCTTAGGCTGATCACCCACTGCACTGATCCAGCGAAATCTCAATAAGACCGGCTTCATTTGTCGGCAAAGCGTCCCCTGTTACGAGATCCTTGATGCAGGCAAGTTGGGAGCGTAACAGGATCAAAATGTTGTCGCCCGATCCCACGCGTGGCGTGGGCAAGCCCAGCCCGGAATTTCTTTGAACGAGAGAGGCGGTCAGCTGTTCGTTGGATGGCGGACGCGGGCAGGTCTCAAGCACGATAATCACCGGGTCGGTGTCATAGCTCTCATAGGTCTCAATATTGTCGGCAAGGCATTTTGCCTGGCCCGGCGTGACCTTAATCACTTTCGAAGATTGTGCGACCGAAGCTGAAGCAAGAGCGCACAGGGCGACTGCTGCCAACAATAGACGTGCCATCTTACCTCTCTGACAAAATCAGGCCTTTCGAACCTCTGCCAAGATGCGGCGAGAATAGCAATGGGTGTATTTCAGTCAATTCCTAGTCTTAAAGACGAAGAGAATTAGGCTGATCACCCATCAGTCTGCAGACAATAGGAGATCAATGACCGTCGCTTCAGACTCAGTTGGCGTTAGGAGCCGGATCCAACGAGCTTCGACCAGAAACCCTTCTTGCCTTCTTCCGTTGCTTCCTCGTCTTCGTCCTCGCCGGTCAGAACGTCATCAAATTTTTCAAAAAACTGTTTGGAGAGTTTCTTCGATGTGCTCACCACAAGCCGGCTACCGAGTTGCGCCAGTTTGCCGCCAATGTCAGCCTTCGCCGTGTATTTGAGAAGCGTCCCGCCATCCTGCTCGATAAGCTCGACGTCAGCGCCCCCTTTCGCAAAGCCGGCGACACCACCATTGCCCTCGCCCATGAGAGAAAAGTTCGATGGTGCATTGCTCGGATCAAGCGTCACCTTACCGCCAAATGTCGCCTTTACCGGGCCGATCTTGAGCTTCACCTTCGCAGAAAGGTCTGTATCGCTCTCTTTA
>JBCDCZ010000280.1:0-6046 GCA_039180865.1 Pseudomonadota bacterium
TCAGAAACAATCCCCTCACGATGCCATGCACAATCTGGCATCGTGAGGGGCTTGTTTCTGATTAAAATCAAGAACTCAGGACGTGCCTCAACTTTGACTGTGCCGGATCCTGCGAATGTCCAGGCATTGCGGTGGATGGCTTTCAGGAGCATTCGGGCAGAGAGGCTCGTGGGAAGAACCACCATGGTCGTCTTGGCAATGGCCGGAATGCGATTTGCAATCACGTAGTCTGCTGTGCGCTTCCCGGCATCTCGGGCAATTTCAGATGCCTCGCCTGCGGGAAAGACGTCCCAGAGCATTCTTAGAAGGGCTGCTGGAATGTCTTCGTCGATCATGTCGGCGGGCGGGCTATCGAAAAGGCTTGCAAAGCCTGCGCGAACGAAGAACTTGCGCGCTTCGTCCGCGCCTCTCACCTCGCCCAAAGCATTTGCGAGTTGAATCACCGCATTGGGTCCGACAACGCCTCGCGGTGCGGCTTCGGGCGTTTGTGCCGGAAGTTGCCCCATTTCTATTCACCGGGAACGGTGACGCGCGCATCGTCTTCAAGCTGCATGTCACCGCCACCGCACGCCTTCACATCGGCGGCCTCGCGGCGCGCTTTGGCGCGGGCCGCGCGGTCTGCCGCTGCTTCCCAGTCGTCCATCTGTGCCGGTGCGATCGTTCGGCTTCGGTCAAAGTTGAAATTGACGCCTTTCTTCGATTGCGGGCCCCAATAATTGTTTTTGCCGAGGTCATAGAATTTTCGTTCGAAACCGGCTTTCAGGAAAGCTTTCAGACATCCGAGAAGATAGCGCCGCCGGAAGCCCGAGCCCCGCCATGGATAATGAAAGAGCGCCTTGCGCATATAGAACCGCCGGTAATTGTGCATGACCCGGTCAAGCAGCGTCGCGCGGTCCATTGCTTCCGGCGCCATGATCGGCGTGACGAAATTGTATTTTGAGAAGTCGAAGACCTCAACTTTATCCTTGATCTCAGCAAACAGCGGACTGAAGGGCCAGGGTGTATACATTGCCCAGTTGGCAAGGTCGGGTTGCCAGTCCCATGCCATCTGGAACGTTTCTTCAAGAGTTTCCTTGGTCTCATTGTCGAGGCCAACAATGAATTGTGCCTCGACGAAGATATCCGCTTCACGCAGGAGCCGGATCGCCTCTTTGTTTTCGGCAACTTTCGTTTCCTTGTTGAAGCGGTCAAGCTTCAATTGCGCGGCTGCCTCAGTGCCGAGCGAAACGTGGACGAGACCTGCTTTGCGGTAAAACTTCAAAAGCTCACGATCTCGGTAAATGTCGGTGACGCGGGTGTTAATCCCCCATTTCACCTTTTCGTTGAGGCCGCGGTCGATCAGTTCCTGGCAAAACGCAATGAACTTCTTGCGATTGATGGTTGGTTCTTCGTCGGCCAGGATGAAGAAGCCGATATTGTGATCGCGGACCAGGATTTCGATCTCGTCTGCTACTTTCTTCGGATCGCGCACACGATAATCGCGCCAGAATTTCCACTGGCTGCAGAAGGAACAGGTGAAGGGGCATCCGCGCGCCATGTTCGGGATAGCAACGCGGACGCCAAGGGGGACGTAAATGTATTTCCCCCATTCCAGTAGCGACCAATCCGGATCGATGGCGTCCAGATCCTTGACTGTCGGTGCCGCCTGGGTCGCGATGTATTTTCCGTTTTCCTCAAAAGCGAGGCCCTTGATGTCGGCGCGGTCATGGGGCCAGCGGCCTTCATCGATGCACCGGATCAGGTCCCGGAATATTTCCTCGCCCTCGCCACGCACGATGACGTCGATCCAGGGCGCTTCGGAGAAGACCTGCTTGTACATGAAGGTTGCGTGGATACCGCCAAGAACGCGGACTGCATCAGGGCATTCTTCCTGTGCAATCTTGAGGACCTGTTCAGCGACGTAAATTGAAGGCGTGATCGCCGTTGTACCGATGACATCGGGCTTTAGAGATTTGAACTTTTCGCGCAACTCGTCGTCGGAAAGCTCGTTCGTCATCGCATCAATGAAATGAATGTCGTCGTAGCCAGCCTTCTTAAGATGGCCTGCGAGATAAGCGGCCCAGGCTGGTGGCCAGTTCCCCGCAATCTCGGCCCCGCCGGAATGATAGTTGGGGTGAACGAGTACGATGCGCATGGCGGCCTCCTTTGTGTCAGGAAAACCGTAATTTTTTTGCTGTCAATTTTTATTGACATACATCAACGTAGAACCCGCGATAGCTCCTTTTCGTCAAGCTATTCAGATGCTTAGGTGAACTTCACTACGGTGCAGTACTTACATTCCAGCATAGTGTCGGCTTCAACGTGGCTTTTCTTCGATACTCGTCATGTTCGGATAAAAGGCTACGAATTCGGTAATGTCTTCGGCACCTTCGACGGGATCGGTATAAGACCAGGCAATGTTGGCAGCGACCAACTGGTCGCCAGCATCGATCAGATTGAAGTAGCAGGCGTCACCTTTAATCGGGCAATGGGTCGACTTCTCGGTTTTCACGATCCGGCCGCGGACATCGTTTTTCGGCACGTAAACGACGGGATCATAGATATCGCGCCCGACCTCAAGGACACGCAATGCCCGGCTGCTTTCAGCGACGATATCAAGTCCATGGCAAATTGTTATGTGCCCGGCAACAGGCTTGATCCGCATGAAATGGCGCGGCTCAGCAGGATTATGAATGCCGCCTTCAACCATAGTAATGTTTGAATGCTCGGTCATAGCTCGCTGATATCCTTCTTAATGTTGTGATTCCACTTCAAGGCACAGATGCCTGTTTGTGACTGTCCCGGAACTTTAACTTGGTTTTCGGGTCGCAGACCGTCTCATACGTCTCCTCCGGTTTATGTAGAAACGCTCTTTGAAACTGCAAGTAATCCCTTGATTTACAATAAATTAATCATGCTGCTTTGAGCTTTCTTCAGCTGTTTTCGATTTAATTGACCCAATTGTTTATTTTCGCAGGGCGATATCGATATGTCAGAAACGAACGCAAGCGCAAATCTCGCACTTCTTGCCGACCTCAAGCGTCAGAAGACACTCTCGTCAGACGATCTCATGACGATCCGCCGGGTGGTTTTCTCAGATGGGCTGGTTTCGCGCGAAGAGGCAGCGGCACTTTTTGATCTGAACGATGCCTTGGAAGACTATGATGCCGGTTGGCCCGATCTCTTTGCGGAAGTCATGGTTGATTACTGCGTGCGTCAGGCCGAGGCCCATGGCTACGTCAGCGACGAACATAGTGACTGGGTGATCAACCGAATCATGCGAGACGGCGTCATTCAATCCGCGACGGAACTTGAACTCTGCGTCAAGATCCTGGAGCGCTCTGCCCGGGTGCCGGTCAGGCTGGAAGTCTTCGTCCTCAATGAAGTTAAGCGCCAGGTTCTTGAAGGAACCGGTCCGCTCCGTCCGAGCCGCGAGCTCACACCGGGTGTGCTCGGCGAGGCTGAAGTCGATATTGTCCGGCGCGTGATCTACTCAGCTGGCGGAGCAGGCAACGTGCACGTGACCCAGATGGAGGCTGAGTTCCTTTTTGACCTCAATGACGCAACGGTTGAAGAAGAAAACCATCCGTCCTGGGCTGATCTTTTCGTCAAGGCGCTTGCTAACCATTTGATGGCTTCATTTGGGCGGACAGCACTGAGTCGCGACGAAGCTTTGCGCCGCGAGGCGTGGCTCAACGATCCTAAAGCTGATGTTGGTAACCCGCTCGGGAATTTCGCGAAAGGCATCAAAATGCTTTTCACGAAAGAGGAACCTCGCGAAGATTTCGAAGACAAACGCCGTATCGAAATTGCAGAGGCTGAGAAGATCGAAGGCCACGAAGCGCGCTGGCTTGAAGACCGGATCGCGCGAGATGGCGTGCTACATAAGAACGAGCGTGCCCTGCTCGAATTTGTGGCGGAAGAATCACCCGACGTTCATAGAAGCCTTGCGCCGCTTTTGAAAAAGATCGCCTGAACGTAATCGATTAAAGCTGCGTTTCGGTCAGACTGAGAGATAGGTTTCCTTGATCTCAGGATGGGCGTCGAGCTCGTCGAAGCTGCCGTCAAAACGTTTCTCGCCGCTTTCAATGATGATCGCGCGATCTGCTACAGCGCGGGCAAAGTGAAGGTTCTGCTCTGACAGGAGAACCGTCATACCCTCGCGTTTGATCTTCAGAATTGTTTCGGCCATCTGTTCAACGATCACCGGGGCGATCCCTTCCGAGGGTTCGTCGAGAAGAAGGACTTCCGGATTTCCCATCAGGGTCCTTGCGATTGTAAGCATCTGTTGCTCACCGCCTGACAGATGTTTTCCGCGATTGTCGCGGCGTTCGGAAAGGTTCGGGAAAAGGTCGAAAAGCGCCTCCACGGTCCAGAATGGCGCGCCTTCGCGTTTCTTCTGACGCCCGACTTCGAGGTTTTCAAGGATCGTCAGATCGGTGAAGATGCGGCGTTCTTCCGGTACATAGCCGATCCCCATTTTTGCGACTTGATGGGCAGCTTTACCGGTAATTGCGCGATCGCGATAAAACACCTGGCCGGTCCTGGGGCGAACAAGCTGCATGATCGATTTGATTGTCGTGGTTTTGCCCGCGCCGTTCCGGCCAAGCAGGGAGACGACCTCGCCCGTGCCGATTTCGAAAGAGAGATCGGTGAGGATGTGAGCCTTGCCATAAAAGGAATTGACCGCTTCGAGCCGGATCACGCGTGGCCTCCCTCAAAGAGATTGCCGCCTCCCAGATAGACTTCCTGCACCTTTGGATCGTTGCGGATCGCGTCCACCGTGCCATTGGCAATGAGTTCGCCGCGGTTCAGCACTATTATGCGATGGGCGTGAGCGAAGACAACATCCATGTCGTGTTCGGTGAAGAGCACACTGATCTTCTTGTCGCGCACGATGCCGGCTGTGAGTTCCATCAAGGCTATGCGTTCTGTCGGCGCCATACCCGCCGTCGGTTCGTCCATCAGGAGAAGGCTCGGATCGTTTGCCAGCGCGATTGCGAGTTCCAGGCGCTTCAGGTCGCCGTAAGCAAGGATCGCAACATGGCGTTCGGCCTGTTCGGCCATGCCAACGGTCTCCAACAAGGCGTAGGCTTCGTCGCGATAAAGTTTGTGGGCATAGGGAAAGAACGACCAATGTTTCTTGTGATGAGACATTAACGCCATCTGGACGTTCTCTATGACTGTCATTGAGGAATAAGTCGCAGTGATCTGAAAAGTGCGGCCAATCCCAAGCCGGAAAATGCGGCGCGGACCCAGACCAATCAGGTCGCGACCCCGGAAATGGACCCGGCCTTCGGTCGGTTTCAATTGTCCCGTGAGCATGTTGAAGCAAGTCGATTTTCCGGCACCGTTCGGGCCAATCATCGCGAGCAATTCGCTGTCTCCGACTGAGAACGACACGTTCCTGACGGCGACAAGTCCGCCGAATGCTTTTGTGAGATCGTCGACCTCCAGAACGGCTTCTGTGTCGTTGACCATCACGGCGCTGCCTTTCCGTGCTGCTTGCCAGAAAAACGCTCGAGTGTTTTTTGAAGCGTTCCCACAATGCCATCCGGCGCGATGATGACGACGAAGATGATCAGAAGACCGAGTGTCATGCGCCAATATTCAAAGCGCGTGAGGATGTCCTTGACGTATTCGAGCGAGGCACCACCGACGACCGCGCCTGAGAGGGTTTTCACGCCGCCAAGAAACACGACGATGATCGCATCGAACGACCGGGCAATTTCGAGTTCGCTGGGAAAGATGCTTCCTTTTGAAAAGACGAAGAGTGCGCCGGAAAGGCCAGCCATTGCGCCTGCAAAGGTGAACGCTGCCCATTGGACGCGCTTTACGTCGATCCCTGTCGCTTCGGCCTTCTTCGCTGAATCGCGGGCGGCTCTGAGCGCATATCCAAAGGGTGAATGGGCGACATGGCGAAGAAGAAGGATCCCGCCAACGCCGAGGAGGAGCGTGAAATAATAATAGGTTGTTGTGCCGTTGAGCCAGTCCGACGGCCAAAGGTCGACAATCCCGTCATCACCACCGGTGACTTCCGTCCATTGATAAACCAGTGACCAGAGAA
>JBCDCZ010000281.1:0-6023 GCA_039180865.1 Pseudomonadota bacterium
CCCGGACCGGCACAACTTACAGCTTGTTCGAAAGTGGGCGTGTCTTACTCGTAACCCCGATGGCCGTCAAGGGGGATTTCAAATTATTTGCGGGCAGGAAAGACGATCAAACGATTGTTATCCGAGAGCTTTGTCCTATCCTGCACCATGATTAGCGAAATCGCAGTTTATGTGTCAGCGGCAGCTTTAAAATAAGCTTCAAACTCCGAAAACGCCGCAACCTACCAATCGCCGCATGTTCCACACAACGGCCGAAATGAAAGGCAGCGCATTGAATGGAAGCGGAAACAAAAAACGCGGGCTAAGCCCGCGTTTTAATGATTCATCATCAGAAAAAGAGTTTGCTTACTCGGCAGGCTCCGATTCGCTCGCTTCCCGCATATCTTCAAGCATTGGACCCGCATCGATGAGAGCATCTTTGCGCTGCTCTTCAAGGATCAGATCATCCCTGCGACCTGCAACCTGGCGGATCTCATTCATGTGTCCGCCGGTACCGGCAGGAATGAGGCGTCCGACAATGACGTTCTCTTTGAGACCATCCAGCGTATCGATCTTGCCGGCAACGGCAGCCTCGGTCAGAACGCGTGTCGTCTCCTGGAACGAAGCCGCGGAGATGAACGAACGCGTTTGCAGCGATGCCTTTGTGATGCCGAGAAGAACCGGCGTTCCTTGCGCAGGCGTACGGGCCTCGTTGACGAGCCGCTCATTGGCCGCATCGAATTCGATGCGGTCAACCTGCTCATCTTTGAGGTAATCCGAATCGCCCGGATCCGTGATTTCCACCTTCTGGAGCATCTGGCGCACGATCACTTCGATATGCTTGTCGTTGATCGTAACACCCTGCAACCGGTAGACTTCCTGGATCTCATTCACGAGATAAGCGGCAAGCGCTTCAACGCCCTTGATCGCCAGGATGTCATGCGGTGCCGGGTTGCCATCGAGAATGTACTCGCCCTTCTCGATTGTGTCCCCTTCTTGCAGATGGAACGGCTTTCCTTTCGGAATGAGATACTCGACCGTTTCCGCACCTTCTTCATGCGGCTCGATCGCGATCCGACGCTTGTTCTTGTAATCCCGCCCAAACCGGATTGTTCCGTCGATCTCTGCAATGATTGCGTGATCCTTCGGACGACGCGCCTCGAAGAGTTCGGCAACACGCGGCAGACCACCTGTAATATCCTTCGTTTTGGCACTTTCAAGCGGAATCCTTGCAAGAACGTCACCAGCCTTCACTTCTGCGCCAAGATCAACCGACAGGATGGCATCAACGGAAAGCAAGTAGCGTGCCTCAGAACCGCGAGAGAGCTTCTCAATCGAACCATCGGGCTTGTTGATCACCATGGCAGGTTTCAGATCGGCATTCCGCGTATTTGACCGCCAATCGGTGACGACCCGCTTGGTGATACCGGTGCTTTCATCGGTCGATTCAGAGACCGATGCACCTTCTACGAGATCTTCAAAACCGACGATACCTTCGACTTCGGTAAGGATTGGGCGCGTATACGGATCCCACTCAGCCATACGCTGACCGGCTTTCACCTTGTCACCTTCATCAACGAAGAGACGGGCACCATAAGTGATCTTATGGGTCGCTCGCTCGGTGTCGTCGCTGTCCAAAACGACGATCGACATGTTACGGCCCATGACGATAAGCTTGCCTTCGGAGTCGCGAACCACGTTACGGTTCTTGACTTTGATCGTGCCGTCGAAGTTCGATTCAAGGAACGAGGAATCGACCACCTGAGCCGTACCACCAACGTGGAACGTCCGCATGGTAAGCTGAGTGCCCGGTTCGCCGATCGATTGGGCCGCGATGACGCCGACCGCCTCGCCCATATTGACCGGTGTTCCGCGCGCAAGGTCACGACCGTAACAGGTTGCACACACGCCGATCTTGTTTTCACAGGTCAGGACGGAGCGAATCTTGATCGATTGAACATTCGAAGCTTCGATCGCAATGACATCGTTCTCAGAAATCATGTGACCTTTGGCGACGATCAATTCACCGGTCGCCGGATCGTTCACATCTTCAAGGGTAACACGTCCGAGAACCCGGCTGCCGAGCGATGCAACAACCTGACCGGAATCCACGATCGGTTGCATCGTGAGACCGTTTTCTGAACCGCAATCATCGCTTGTGATGATGCAGTCCTGAGCAACGTCAACCAGGCGGCGGGTCAGGTAACCGGAGTTGGCCGTCTTCAACGCTGTATCGGCAAGACCCTTACGGGCGCCGTGGGTAGAGTTGAAGTATTCCATCACGGTCAGCCCCTCCTTAAAGTTGGAGGTAATCGGCGTTTCGATGATAGACCCGTCCGGTTTGGCCATAAGACCACGCATACCGGCAAGCTGACGCATCTGCTTCGGTGAACCACGGGCACCGGAATGGGCCATCATGTAGACCGAGTTCATCGGCAACTGGCGACCGCTCTCGTCGTCGAACTTGACCGACTTGATTTCAGCCATCATTTCGTCGGCGATCTTATCGGTACACTTCGCCCAGGCATCGACAACTTTGTTGTACTTCTCGCCCTGGGTGATGAGGCCGTCCTGATATTGCTGCTCGAATTCAGAGGCGAGCGATTCAGTTTCGTCGACCATGGTATATTTCGATGTCGGCACAACCATGTCGTCCATGCCGAAAGAAATACCAGCGGTACAAGCGTGCTTGAAGCCAAGCGACATGATCTGGTCACAAAAGATGACCGTGTCCTTCTGACCGCAATGACGATAGACCGAGTCGATCATTTTCGAGATATTTTTCTTGGTCATCTCGCTGTTGCAGACATCAAACGGCACATCGGCGTTCTTCGGAAGATGGCTTCCGATGATCATCCGACCCGGTGTTGTGTCATAAATCGCCGAGACCGGATTACCGTCTTCGTCAACAGTCTTGAAGCGGCCCTTAATTTTCGTGTGCAGCGTCACGACCTTGTTCTCAAGAGCATGAAGGATTTCTCCCATGTCAGAGAACGCCATCCCCTCGCCCGGCTCGTTGTCAGCAACGATAGAGAGGTAATAAAGACCCAGAACCATATCCTGCGATGGAACGATAATCGGTTGTCCATTTGCCGGATGAAGGATGTTGTTCGTTGACATCATGAGGACACGCGCTTCGAGCTGCGCCTCTAGGGACAACGGAACGTGAACCGCCATCTGGTCGCCGTCAAAGTCCGCGTTAAAGGCAGAGCAGACCAGCGGATGGAGGTTGATCGCCTTACCTTCAATGAGGACCGGTTCGAACGCCTGAATACCAAGGCGGTGAAGCGTCGGTGCGCGGTTCAAAAGAACCGGGTGTTCACGGATCACCTCATCGAGGATATCCCAGACTTCCGGTTTTTCCTTCTCAACAAGCTTTTTCGCCTGCTTGACGGTGGAGGAATAGCCCTTTGCATCAAGCCGCGAATAAATGAACGGCTTAAAGAGTTCGAGTGCCATTTTCTTCGGCAGACCACACTGGTGCAATTTCAGCTCCGGACCCGTCACGATCACGGAACGACCGGAATAGTCAACGCGCTTACCGAGGAGGTTCTGGCGGAAACGGCCTTGTTTGCCCTTCAGCATGTCAGACAGAGACTTCAACGGACGCTTGTTGGCCCCGGTAATGGTGCGCCCGCGCCGTCCATTATCGAAGAGTGCGTCGACCGATTCCTGCAGCATCCGCTTTTCATTGCGGATGATGATGTCCGGAGCCCGAAGCTCAATAAGCCGCTTCAAACGGTTGTTCCGGTTGATCACGCGACGATAGAGATCGTTGAGATCGGAGGTTGCGAACCGGCCGCCATCAAGCGGGACCAGCGGACGCAGATCCGGTGGAATGACAGGAACAATATCCATAATCATCCATTCCGGGCGGTTACCGGATTCGATGAACGCCTCAACAACTTTAAGACGCTTGGCAAGCTTTTTCGGCTTCAACTCGGTCGTTGATTCTGCGATTTCCTGGCGGAGATTAACGGCAAGCTGCTCGAGGTCGAGACCGGAAAGAATCTCTTTGATCGCCTCAGCGCCGATCATCGCCGTGAAGCTGTCCACGCCATATTCGTCTTGCGCGCGCATGTAATCTTCTTCCGACAGGAGTTGATACTCCTTCATCGGCGTCAGACCGGGCTCGGTTACCACGAAGTTCTCAAAATAAAGAACGCGCTCAAGATCTTTAAGCGTCATATCGAGAAGTTGGCCGATACGGCTTGGCAGTGACTTCAGGAACCAGATGTGAGCAACCGGTGCTGCAAGCTCAATATGGCCCATGCGCTCCCGGCGCACGCGCTGGAGGGTCACTTCCACGCCGCACTTTTCGCAGATCACGCCTTTGTACTTCATGCGTTTGTATTTTCCGCAAAGGCACTCATAATCCTTCACGGGTCCGAAAATACGCGCGCAGAACAGACCGTCTTTTTCTGGTTTGAAGGTCCGGTAGTTGATCGTCTCCGGCTTCTTGATCTCACCAAAAGACCAAGACCGGATTTTCTCCGGGCTCGCGATCGAAATTTTGATCTGATCGAAATTCTGGGCCGGCGTATTGGGATTGAAGATGTTCGCAATATCCTGGTTCATTGCTTCTTTCCTCTCGGGCATCTGCCCCTTTTATGCTGCCGCGCCTTTCAAAAAGCGCTTGCGAATGCTCAGATGATCAGGCGGCGGCATTTTGACTGTGCGCCGCCTGAGGCCGATTGCGATGTCGCCGTTATTCGGCAGGCTCTGCCGGCTCGTGGTCGATTTCCATGCCGCCTTCGTCGTCTTCGTCGATAGAACTTTCCAGTTCCACATCAAGACCGAGTGAGCGCATTTCTTTCACAAGAACGTTGAAGCTTTCCGGGATGCCTGCTTCGAACGTATCGTCACCGCGGACAATGGCTTCGTAGACCTTGGTCCGGCCAGCCACGTCATCCGATTTGACGGTCAGCATCTCTTGGAGCGTGTACGCAGCACCATAAGCTTCAAGCGCCCAGACCTCCATCTCACCGAAACGCTGTCCACCGAACTGCGCTTTACCGCCAAGCGGTTGCTGGGTGACGAGGGAGTATGGACCAATCGAGCGAGCGTGGATTTTGTCGTCCACAAGGTGGTGCAGCTTCAGCATATAGATGTAACCGACGGTCACGCGCCTATCGAACGCCTCACCGGTACGCCCGTCATAAAGCTCCGACTGTCCGGATGTATGAAGTCCCGCTTTCTCAAGGAAATCCACAACGTCCGGTTCGCGGGCACCATCGAAAACCGGGGTTGCAATGCAAACGCCGTCCGACAATTGATCGCCCAAAAGCTCGATCTCGTCGTTCGAGAACTTTGCAATGTCCTCGTTTTTCACGCTGCCCTGATAGACATCGCCAAGAACCTCACGCACCGGCCCGATATTACCGGACTTGCGGTATTCATCCATCACATCGCCGATGCGTTGGCCCATACCGGCACATGCCCAGCCAAGGTGCGTTTCAAGGATCTGACCGACATTCATCCGCGATGGCACGCCGAGTGGGTTCAAAACCACATCGACATGGCGGCCGTCTTCGAGGAACGGCATGTCTTCGACAGGAACGATACGAGACACGACACCCTTGTTACCGTGCCGGCCCGCCATCTTGTCGCCCGGCTGGATCTTCCGTTTGATCGCAACGAAGACTTTCACCATCTTCATCACGCCCGGAGGAAGTTCATCACCGCGCTGCAACTTTTCGACCTTATCGATGAAGCGTTGTTCGAGAAGCTTGCGGCTCTCATCATACTGGCCGCGCAGAGCTTCGAGTTCCCCCATGAAAGCTTCATCGGAAAACGCGAACTGCCACCACTGACTGCGCGGGAACTCGTCAAGAAGATCCTGCGTCAGGGTCTTCTCGCCGGAGAAGCCCTTCGGACCGCCAATCGCCGTCTTGCCAAGAAGTGTGTCGGCAAGGCGTGAATAAACGTTCCGGTCAAGGATTGCCTGTTCGTCGTCACGGTCTTTCGCAAGGCTTTCGATTTCCTCACGTTCAATCGACATGGCACGTTCGTCTTTTTCGACGCCATGACGGTTGAAGACGCGC
>JBCDCZ010000282.1:0-6015 GCA_039180865.1 Pseudomonadota bacterium
CCGTCACGCGACGCATTCAGGCGCTCTACAAGGATCTTATTCGCCAGCAAGTGTGCTGAGGTCGGCCTCTTCACGCGCCGAAAGGCGCTGCCAGTCGTCGCCCATCTGGTTGCGTAACCATGTCATCTGACGTTTGGCATAGCGCCGACTATCTTGGCTTGCGCTTTCGATCGCGCCTTGCAGGTCCGTTTCACCGCGCAGATATGCGGCAAGTTGCGGAACACCTATTGCCTTCATGGCCGGGCGATCCAGCGGGAGTTCGAGCGCTATGAGTGCCCTCACCTCATCCAATGCACCCTGATCAACCATCTGCTGGAACCTCTTATTGATCCTCGAATAGAGATCTGAGCGGTCGGGAAGCAAAACGAGCTTTCGACAGCGGAACTCTTCAAGAAGCGCCTCAGTCTGCCCCTCCTTTTTCCATGTTCCAAGCGGCCGCCCTGTTGCCTCATAGACTTCCAAAGCTCTTAAAATCCTTTGGGGATCGCCTTCGTCAAGAGCATTTGCGCCCTCTGGATCTACCGCTCTCAACCGTGAAAAGAGCGCTTCTTTTCCATCTCTTGCTAGCTCGTCACGGACCCGGGCTCTGACCTCGGTGGGAACATCTGGAATCTCTGCAAAGCCTTCCGTCAACGCTTTGAAGTAAAGGCCCGTGCCACCGACGAAAACGATCAGCGCACGATCATCTATCCGATCAAGACATTGCCGGACGGCGCGTAACCACGCACCTGTTGAGTAAACGTCTGCAACGCTAACATATCCGAAGAGTTCATGATGCACTCGCACTTCCTGGGCGAGCTCTGGGCGCGCCGTGATGACACGCAACTCCCGGTAAACCTGCATGGAATCGGCATTGACAATGACCGCGGGACGGCCACGAGCCATAGCACATTCGGCGACATCGAGAGCGAGCGCTGACTTGCCGCTCGCAGTCGGTCCCGCTATCAAAACAAAGCGGCGCTGCCTTCTTCCACCTTCCTTCATCAAGCGATCCAATAATGTCCCTTGTTCTCACGCTAATTTCTCACCCGGACGATCCAAAGCTTACCGACACTGTGATCGGCGCTATTGCAGATCATTTGGGCCGAGCAATTGATGTAACATGGCTTAATCCGGGAATCGCCTGTGATATCGCCCTTATACAAGGGGAGACGGCCAATACTATCGCCCCTCTGGCCCCAATGCTAACGGACACACAGATCGATTATGCGGTTCTCCACGCGGATGGGAGGCGCAAAGCGCTCCTCCTAGCGGATATGGATTCAACGATGATCGAGCAGGAGTGTATCGACGAACTCGCTGCAAGCCTCGGTCTGAAAGATCAAGTTGCAGCGATTACGGAAAAAGCAATGCGCGGCGATATCGCATTCGAACTGGCACTGCGTGAACGGGTGTTCCTGCTGGCAGGTCTTCCCGTTTCAGCAATCGATATTGTTTTCAATACCCGCATCTCGCTGAGGTCCGGCGGCCGCACTCTTGTGCGCACCATGAAAGCCCATGGCGCCTACACTGCGCTCGTTTCCGGTGGCTTTACGCATTTCACAAACAAGATTGCGGATCTGCTCGACTTTGACGAACACAGGGCTAACCGCCTCATGGTCAGCGGTTCAACATTGAGCGGACAGGTAGCTGAGCCGATCCTTGGGGCATCCGCGAAACTGGAGGCGCTTGAAGACCTCACGAAGCGGCTGGACCTCAGGCAATCAGAAACGATGGCAATCGGGGATGGAGCCAACGATCTTGCAATGATTGAAAAGGCAGGCATGGGTGTCGCGGTGCGCGCAAAGCCCAAGGTTGCTGAGCGAGCCGATCATGCCATTCAATTTGGAGATCTCACGGCCCTGCTTTATCTGCAGGGGTACCGGAAGAGCGCATTCTCAGACTAGCGCTCTCCCCTGATCCGGTGCCTCTGTCTTATTCCTCAATTTTGAGGGCGACAAAACGCAACTCACCGTCCGCACCGGAAAGAAGAAGCAGTGCTGATTTACGGTCTTCACTGGACAGAGCTTCCACGCGGGCCTTCACGTCACCAGGCTCCGCGACCGCTTCCTGACTGACTTCAAGGATGACTTCGCCCGCGCGAACACCCTTTTCCTCGGCGCTCGACCCCTCCTCAACTGCCGTGATTACGACGCCTTTGGTCTGCTCGGGAATCTTGAAATTCTCGCGCAACTCATCGCTCAGCACTTCAATAGTGAGGCCAAGAAGCGAAAGGGTCGTTTCTTTTTCCTCTTCTTCAGCCTGGGGTAGAACCTCGTTTGCCGCGACCTTCTCGCCTTCTTCAAGGCGGCCAAGATTGACCCGCACTGTTTCTTCGTTGCCCTTCCTCAGCACAAGCACGTCGACCTCTTTGCCGACCGGCGTGTCTGCCACCATCCTCGGCAGGTCGCGCATTTGTTCAACACGCCGACCGTCGAACTCAAGAACAACGTCGCCGGAGAGGATCCCGGCTTTTGCGGCCGGGCCGCCTTCCGTCACGCCCGCAACCAAGGCCCCGCGGGGTTCATCAATGCCAAGTCCCTCGGCGATATCATCCGTCACCTGCTGGATTCGCACGCCGAGCCAGCCGCGTCGGGTTTCGCCAAAGGCACGCAATTGCGAGATAACCGCAACAGCCGTATCACTCGGCACGGAGAAACCGATACCGACGGAGCCCCCGCCGGATGGTGAAAAGATTGCGGTGTTGATACCAATCACCTGGCCGTCACGATTGAACAATGGTCCACCCGAGTTTCCTCGGTTGATTGCCGCATCGGTCTGAATGAAATTGTCGTAGGGACCTGCATTGATATCGCGATTAATCGCAGACACGATACCGGCGGTCACGGTTCCACCGAGGCCAAACGGGTTTCCGATCGCCATCACCCAATCGCCAACACGCATGTCAATTGATCTGCCGAACTCTACGGACGGTAGAGGGCTGTCCGGTTCGACTTTCAGGACAGCGAGATCCGTCTTCTCATCACGCCCGATAACTGTTGCAACGAGTTTTGTTCCATCGGCGAAATTGGCAGTAATTTCGTCGGCATCAGCGATCACATGATTATTCGTAATGATGATACCATCTGGGTCGATGACAAAGCCGGAGCCGAGCGACTGAACCCGCCGTGGCTGATTCCGGCCACGCCCCTCGCGATTATAGAATTCTTCGAAGAACTCCTGAAACGGTGAGCCCTCCGGGAGTTCGGGGCGAACAGGACCGCGATCATTGTTGTTGCCGCTGATGTTTTGCGCCGTCGAAATATTGACGACTGCCTTCAGAAGATCCTCGGCAAGATCAGCAACAGAATCCGGTTCATTATGGGCTCTCGTTTCTGTTTGCGGGGCGATAACCAGCGAGCCAGCAAGAAGCGCGAGCATACCCGCAAAGAAAAGACGCTTTGCGATCGGCTTGAAGAATTCAAATGGGCGAGCGGAAGGCAAGTTTACAGCTGTCAAAGGGGAGGCTCCCAATATCTTGTTCTGTTTTTTGCCCTTAGCACAGATCGCATTTTGGGCGGGATAAACTTTTCTCGCGCATCTTCAGCAGGTCGGTTTATCAACCTCGTTCGAAGAATGCTGCCGTGCAGCAAGATTTAACGCATCATTGAGGGTGCTCAATCAGACTATCCGCGCACGAGCCAGATAAGAAATACGCCGATGCCTGTCATAATCAAGGCGAACAAACGCAACCATTCGATTTCCATCTCAAGCAGCGAGCGCACGGCCTGCTTCATTGTGACCGGAAAAATAGCGTAAAGCAGCCCTTCGATCACAAGGAGCAGACCGAGAGCGACAACAATATCGCTCCCGGTCATGTCGTTTTAGTTGCCGGCTGCCCGGGTAACGGGACCATCAGTACCGAAAAACCGGAAGAACTCCGAATCCGGCGACAACACAAGTGTTGTTCCGGTATCGTTGAGAGCTTGCTCATAGGCGCTCATAGACCGGTAGAACTCGAAAAACTCCGGATCCCGCCCAAAAGCACTGGCGAAAATGTTGTTTCGTTCCGCGTCACCTTCACCGCGCAGGATCTCCGAATCGCGCTGAGCTTCAGCCACGATCTCGATCGCTTCACGATCAGCAACAGCTCGGATACGCTGTTCAGCCTCACGACCTTTCGCGCGAAGGAATTCAGCTTCGGCAAGACGTTCCGCTGTCATGCGCTGATAGGTTTGCTGCGAAACCTCGGCGGTGAGGTCTGTCCGGCGCACACGCACATCTTGGACGCCGACACCGAGAGAGGCGACCTGCGGACGCAAGATGTCGCGAACCTCGCGCATCATCTCGTTGCGTTCCTCAGAAAGCGCAGCTTCAAAACCGCGGCGACCGTAAACAGACCGCAATGCGTCATCGAGACGGGTTCTCAGCAAGGATTCAACCCTCAGCATGTTACCGCCTGTGCGCTGCCGAAAGAGCGCCAGATTCTCGATACGGTAAGTAACAAAGGCATCTACCACGTAGAACTTACCGCCACTCACCTGCAGAGTGATATCGTCAAGATCCAGACGAAGAAGTCGGTCCTCAATGATTTGCACGGTTTCAACGAATGTCGTCGGGATCTTGAAATACAAACCCGGCTCTTTGATGACCCGTTTGATTTCACCAAACCGCAGAACCAGCGCCTGGCTGCGTTCATTAACCACGAAGACTGCTGAGTAGATGATAAAGCCGACAACAAAAATGACGGCTGCAATGATGGGAAGACGTGTCATTTTTTAATTCCCCCGAGCCGCTTGAGTGCGTTTCTGGATTTCAGGAAGTGGCAAATAAGGGACGACCCCCTGGCCGCTGCCACCTTCGGTTCCAACAATTACTTTTTCGGATCCACCAAGAACCCGTTCCATCGTTTCCAGGAAGAGACGTTTGCGGGTCACCTCGGGTGCCTTGGCGTATTCTTCATAAATTGAAACGAAGCGTTGCGCCTCACCTTCAGCCTCTTTGACGACGCGTGACTTATAGGCGGCAGCAGCTTCTCTCAATTGGGCAGCTTCACCGCGAGCTGAACCGAGCTTTTGGTTCTTATAGCGATTGGCTTCTTCGACAAATCGATCTTCGTCCTGCTCGGCACGCTGCACTTCGTCAAAGGCGTCTGCCACGTCACGCGGGGGCGCAACGTCTTCAATTGTGACCCTGTTGATCTGAATTCCCGCACCGTAGCTTTCGAGCGTCTGCTCGCTAATCAGCCTGACCTGTTCCGAAATGCCAGCTTTGTCATCCCTGAAGATGTCCTGCGCCGGACGACGTCCAACAACTTCGCGCATCGCGCTCTCGGTCACCTGAGTGACCATGCCTTCGACATCGCGGACATTGAAAAGATAAGCTGCCGGATCCGAAATCTGCCAAAGAGCCGCAAAGGACACTTCAACAATATTCTGATCACCGGAGAGCATAAGCCCCGGCCCCGCCGTCGCACGGGTATTGGTCCCACCGATTGAGATGCGGTTTTCCGTAACTTTCACCCTCTCGACCGTTTCAACGGGCCAAAAGTGAAAGTGAAGGCCCGGTTCAGACAACTCGGCTTTCGGCTTACCGAAAACAAGCTCAACACCAAGTTCATCGGCTTCGATTTGGTAAAGGCTTTGGTAGAACCAAAGACCGACTGCAAGAACGGCGATCGCCGCCACAATAGCCGTGTTGGAAAAACCGCCGCCTGCGCCACCGCCCGGCAGCACTTTTTTGATGCTGTCCTGACCGCGTCGCAGCATTTCTTCGAGATCGGGTGGCTGGTTTCCTCCACCGCCGCCGCCACCGCCTGACGGGCCGCCGCCCCATGGGCCACCGCCGCCGCCATTCGGATTACCCCAGGGGCCCTTGCCGCCGCCTGTGTTATTGCTCCAAGGCATCTGTTTTCCTCGAGTTCGTGTCTATCTGTTTGGGATGAGGAACGGGGTTGCTGGCGTTTTTATACGAAACGCCCCTTCTCCCCCTCGCACTAGGCCCCGTTATAGGTGGACTTACACCTGCTTTCAACGCAATTGACCTGCTTTCGCCATCCTGTGTCGGATTATGTGAAACATGGCTAACGCTGTTCTC
>JBCDCZ010000283.1:0-6003 GCA_039180865.1 Pseudomonadota bacterium
CGGTCTTTACGTTAACGCGAAGAGCGATTGCATGAGCGAAACCTCAGAGGACGCCAACTTCGCCTCCGCCGTCATGATGCGGCTCGTCGCGGCAGGTCTTGAAAAACAGGGCCTTGGAGGATTGCTCAAACCGGCCAGGGGCGCGCATGTGCCTCGACCATCCAAACGGAGTTTCCTTGAAACCATCGCCCAAGAGCATGACCTGAAGACCATTCTGCGGCTTGCCGATGCGATACCGGACATGCCACCGGAGCCGGTGGTTCTTGCCCTCACCAAAGCCAGGGATCTCGATGACCTTTTCGGAAGATGGCATCGGATCGAAACCTTCAGCCATGCGTACCATACGGTTGATGTTGACCAATCCGGCACCGGAACCTGGCGGCTTACCCACGTCTCTAAACGCCAGGGCGAAAAGCCCACCCCCGAAGAAAGCCTGCTTGTCGTGGCAGTCCTGACAATGCTTGGAGAAACGGTCTGTAAATCCCCGCTTTCGCTGCAATCGGCGTCCGGCGCCACTCTGCGCTACGACAGCGGCTGGCATGAACCTCAGCCCTGCGAAATCGACGGATCCTTTGTCCTTGTCGCAATGAACGACCACGCGATTATTCACCAACAGGAACCGGCGCAGCACCAAGACCTTGTTTTCGCGTCAAAGTCCATGTTCGCCGGGGATCTGGTCCGACGTTGGACACTTAAAGATCTAGCGGGCACTCTAGGGTGCTCTACCCGCTCGCTTCAACGCAGGTACAGTCAAAGCGCGACAACCTTCTCGACACTCGTCTCTGAGGCCCGTTTGGAAGCTGCCGCTGCTTACCTATGCTCTGGAGAAAAAAGAAGCCTGGCCGAGATTGGTTTTCTCGCGGGATACACTGATCAGGCCCATTTCTCGCGCTCCTTTATGCAACAGGTCGGAATGACACCGAATGCATACCGAATGAGCTTCTCAACGTAAGCCTGAATGCACGGACAGTTGCATAGCTCGAACGCCCTCGATAAAGAAACGGTTTCGGCAAGCCTCGGACAATTTCTTCCGGCTTTGAAGCACCCCTTCGATAGCGAAATCATTCATGTTGACATGGCGCCCACACTCTTCAAAGAGCTCCACAGGCGACCGCAAAATGCAAGCTCATTGTAACTTCTAAATAAAAGATATGTAATAACATAACGCTCATACTCGATAAATTACAAAACATACATGTCATTTTATATGAAGCCTTGCCTCCATATGAATTTCTCTAAACGGTTGCAGTAAAACCATGATGACTACATAGTCATGATATCGCGCGCATTATGGAGGAGCGGGCGAGACTGTTTTAAAAATCGATGGGAGGAATACCGTGGCATTCAATACATTGAAGGCACTAGCGTGCGGTCTCGCGCTCACAGTCACGCCCGCATTGGCGGACGATCATTCCGATTGGACGAAATCCAAATTCGGGCCGGACGATCAGGCGGGTGCATCCAATCTGATGACGTCTGAAAAGGCGCTTGAAGCAATCGCACTCATGAAAACCGGTACTGTCATGTCGATTGGCAGGGTCTATCAAAAAGAAATGCCGCTCTTCGGCATCCGTGCTTTCGCGCTGCGTGGGACAGCGGGACTTGCCGGCGGTCCGGTCGGTGAGAACAAAGTGGTCTGGCTCGACGATTTTCTTGCAACTGAAATCGGCCAGGTCGGAACCCAGTTCGACGGTCTCGGTCATATCGGGATCGGCACGAAAAACGGCTCTCTCTTTTATAATGGCGTGACCCAACAGGAGATGGTCGGTAGCGACGGCTTGAAACTCCACGGGATCGAACATGTGAAGCCGATCTTCACGCGCGGCATTGTGCTCGACATTGTCGCCGTCAAGGGCGCTCCAATGGATGCCGGACAAGAGGTCTCAGTAGCCGACATTGAGAAAGCGCTTCAAATGCAAAACATCGCGCCGCCGAGCGCGGGCGACGTCGTTCTGTTTCACACGGGCTGGGGCCGCCATTGGATTACTGACAATAAGACCTTCAATTCCGGCGCCCCCGGTATCGGCATGGAAGCCGCGGCGTGGCTGATTGAGCGCGAAGTCGTTCTGGTTGGTGCCGATACATGGCCGGTCGAAGTGGTACCCAATCCCGATTCAAGAGTGGCCTTTCCGGTGCACCAGGAGCTGATCCCCAAGAACGGTATATTCATCCATGAGAATATCGCAACGGAGCGCCTGATTGAGGCCGGCGTCTCGGAATTCGCCTATATCTACTCCCCCGTTCCGATCAAAGGCGCAACGGGTTCACCCGGCGCCCCTTTGGCAGCTTACTGAGGGCCTAAGGAGTATGGCACACGGCGCATAAAACACGAACAAGATTGCGGCCTATACAAACCGGGCCGCAATTGCCTGATCGCAATAATTGGAGCACGCGGGGGTGGTGATCTATCACTGTTTGCGCCGATTGCGGCATTGATAGTCCCAGGACCGTTTTTCGCCGACATCGACATGGACAACGCCGCGGCAGCCATAGGTCCCGACACCGCCGACATCCGGTAAGGATCGCAGGAAGCGGGCAAGTTGATAGCGGCTCACCCCTTCGACCGAAATGTCTGCTGCTTCACACCGCATATGGGCCGAATTGCGCGCACTGCCCACCTGGCCCTTCGTATTCGGGCTTCGGTAACCGGATGTCACGACCGGAGACACGCCATACTTGGTTTCGACCTTCGCCAGAATGGATTTCAATTGCTTCGGAAAACACTCCGTCGCAACTCTGCCGTGCTGTACCGTGTAGGTGAGAAGCGTTCCCGGCTTGAGTCCGCTTGTGACCACAATGCTCTGACCTGCGGTCGGCTCCGTAGCACCTCCCCCACTTTCCAGGTCCGTTTGTGCCGCGCACGAAGTGATGAACACCGCACATAGCAGTACGGTGAAAACTCTTCCGTCTAACATCGAGCTATTCTTGACTATTGATCGTTTATCTGCCGCTTTGGCCGGATTTTATTGACCAATACCGATGGAAGAAATTGAATTTTTTACGGTTGGTTAATATTAATGGTTACTTAATAAGATCGAAAAATTTGAGATAACTGCGGCACAATTGGTTCGGAAACACCCGATGCTTTGGACACATTAAATAACTGTGTCTCATCTTTGACCTTGTTTGGGTGAGGATCGGGAAATCCGATGTTTGCCGGGAGGCGGCTCATCCGCCGTGGTCTATCGGAGAATCAGCCGCACATGATTGTCCGGGACACGCCTAGCAAGGCGTTCGCCCATTTGGTCTTAAGACTGGCTGCACCAAGTCGAAAAGCGAGTAGTCAGGCGGAGGACCGACATCTCGTTTCGCTCAGATCCGCCCTTCTCTGATTACGCGCCCTTTGCGTTCCGCTTTCCAAGCAGACTTGGGCAATGCTCAGAACCAGGCTCCGACCGCCCTCTCCTTTAAGACATCGTCGATGACGCCCGTGGCGCGACTGTACAAGAGATGCTGTACGTCTTTGTCGTTGACACGCGGATGCCCCAGGATCCCGACGCCCTTCGAACTCAGGAGACCATGGGCGTTCGCGTCTTTGTTTTCGTTGTTCAGGATTTTGCTAACCATGGAAGCGTAGTCTTCCGGGGTGCGAATCCAGCCACGCAGAATCCGTTCGACTGAATTGATCAGGATTTTCATAGGACGGGGGAATTCCGCATTGCGCCGAATTTCCGTCGCAACCGCACCGGCATTCAAAATGTTGACCCTGGTCTTTTGACCTTCCAGTTTGTCCCGCATCAAAAGCCCGTAGAAATCGTTCGCCATTTGGCCGATCGTATGTCCCTTGAAGCTTGAAGCTCCGTCCGGAACGGGCACAAAATTTATGAAATCCTTTGAGGGTGCGAACCCTGCCAGTGCGATGTGGATGATCCGCTCCGGTCTTTGGTCAACGGGTTCGTTCAAAAAGAGCTGGTTGAAGAGCAGCCTCGAATAGAAATTCGTCGCGATCGACACCTCCAAACCCTCCGATGTGTTGAGGCGTTTGGTTCGCAAGTTATCGGCAGTATGAACGACAAAATCGACGCGACCCAAAAGGTCGAGCGTCTGCCGGACAACACCTGGAACACGCTGCAGCAGCGAGACGTCTTCCTTGATGAAATGCGCGTTGGAGGAATGCGTTTCTTTGAAGGCCCGGCCTTTGTTTTCCGATCGCCCGACAATCAGGACAGAATTCTCGCCCACGAGCTGTGCGGCAAGAGCGCGTCCTATTCCGCTGGTACCACCAATGATGACAATCTTCTTGCCGCGCATGTACCCCTCTCCATCACAGCTTTCCGACGAGCGGCGAACCTGTTGCCTTACTGGCTTCGCTTAAACAATGACAATATACACTGACCGGTTGGTATAGTGTCAACACTGACCGGTTTGTGCAAAATACTTAAATCAAGGAGTGTTACGTGTCGGCAAAAACCAACCTTCTCGAAGCTGCCGCTGCCCTTGCGCAGTCGGACGGAGTGACGGCCCTCGGTGTGGAGCGGGTGGTCCAGAAGGCAGGCGTGAGCAAAGGAGCCTTCTTCTACCACTTTGAAAGCAAGGAAGAGATGGTGCGCGCACTGCTCGATCATGTCTCGGAGCGGTGCATGCTCACAGTCGAAGACGCTGTCGCGAATGGAAAGCGGTTCACCGATGCCTTCGTTGAAATGGTTATCGGTGAGATTCAAAATAACGGCGCCCTGATTGCCGTTTTGGTTGCAAGCGTATCGCTAGATCCAATGTTGAGAGAAAAACTCACTGAGCGCAGGAAAATCATTCGAGGCCGAATGATTGCGGAAGACGGACTTTCGCCGGACCGAGCCGCTGTGCTTTGCCTCGCAATCGACGGAGCAATGATCGGAACCGTGCTCTATGATGAAGGCGTCACCGCTGAACGCACAGAAATGATTGCATCGTCTTTGCGCAAGATTTCGGCCAATTAGGCGCTCGACTACGTCGAACTCTCACCAATTCCGCCTAACCAGAAATCATCTAAAGCATGCCGGTGACAGGCGCCAGGGCAACCTGTGGTGCAACCCAAAAGCCCTGACCCAGGCATCTCGTGCACCCATTTTTCTAATCGCTAACAAAGTCTGTCTCTTCGCTTCAGACATGGTTAAGCAATTCTTTAATGAAAGCACGTAGTTTTACGGTCGATTCGCCACAATTATTGCGAGGGTGGGTAATGCTTTCCAAAATTCGTCTTTCAAAGAAAATTCCAGGCCTGGTTGTTGGTATCGCGGCATTTGTCGGGATTGGCGTCGGAGTTTCCAGCTACTACACCTCTTCGGTCAGCCTTGAAGAGCTTACGAAGAAAAAACTGGCGTCCGCCGCCAGGACAGGTGTTGATGAAACAATCGTCCATTTCACAGCCATAGAGCATGAGCTGATCCTGATCGCCGAACATCCCGGGACGGCGACAGCCGTTAAAGAGTTCACCGCGAGCTGGAAATCCTGGGAGGCAGAGGGGAGCAATCCAACCACCGCACTTCAGGCTGCTTACATTACGGACAACCCAAATCCCACTGGCGAAAAAGACAAACTCTACGATGCCGGAACCGGGTCAGACTATGACGCGGTTCATGCCAGGTATCACCCATGGTTCCATAAGCTGCAAAAGGATGAGGGCTTTTATGACGTCTTCCTTTTCGACACGGAGGGGAACCTTGTCTATTCGGTGTTTAAAGAGCTCGATTATGCGACGAACTTCAACAAGGGTGGCGGCAAATGGGCTGATAGCGATCTGGGGGTCGTTTATCGCGAAGCGATGAAAATTACAGCTCACTCGGATGTCGCCTTTACGGATTTTGCACCCTATGGGCCGAGTGCCGGTGCGCCCGCCAGCTTCATGGCCCATCCGGTTATTGACGGTGACGGAGCGACAGTGGGCGTGCTCGCATTCCAGATGCCGGTCGACAAGATCAATAAGCTGATGCGCCATGATCTCGGCATCGGAAAAACCGGGGAGCTTGCTCTCATCGGCGAAGACCGTTTCATGCGAAACGACACTGAGTACACGCCTGACAGAAA
>JBCDCZ010000284.1:0-5979 GCA_039180865.1 Pseudomonadota bacterium
CGTTACGACTGGCTTTCTGGAGCGTTTGCTCGAAGAGTTCCGTCGTGAAGATGTCGATTTAGTCACGCTGGATGAGGCGCTTCTCAGGATGAAGTCCGAGCCTTCAGGGCGTCCCTTTCTGGCCGTGACATTCGATGATGGCTACCGCGACAACTTTGAGAATGCCTATCCCATCCTGAAGCATTTCGATGTGCCGTTTACAGTCTTTCCCTGTACGGGATTTGTTGATCGGACAACACCGATCTGGTGGCTCAGTCTGGAAGCAATCTTGTGTGCCAACAAAACGCTTTCACTTGCCAAACTTGGCACTGAAGAACAGATCCAGGTTAGTTCGAGCAAAGAGAAGTGGTCGGCATTCAATGTCGTCGCCCGGTTTCTTCGCAGTTTGCCGCATTATGAAGGATTGGAGCGTTTCCGGGCGTTTGCAGAAGACCATGATCATGATGCGTTCAATCTTGTGGACACCGTTATGGCCGATTGGCCGATGATCCGAGATGCCGCGTCGGACCCGATTGTGTCGATTGGAGCGCATACGATCACGCACCCAATGCTCGCTTCTTTGACACCGGACGAGGCGAGATCGGAGATGATCGGTGGCGCGGACCGTATCGAAGAAATGATCGGTCGCCGGCCACTCCACATCGCATACCCGTACGGATTTCAGGAAGCTGTTGGAGAACGTGAAGTTGCGTTGGCCCAGGAATGTGGTTTCGAAGTCGCCTTCACTACGCGCAAGGGGCTTCTTTATCGCGAGCACCTGAAGCACACGCTCGCTCTGCCGCGTGTATCTGTGAACGGTTATTATCAGGATATGAATGCGATGCGAGCGTTGCTAAGTGGGCTTCCTTTCTTTCTTGCAAACCGCTTCAATAGAATTGCGACTGTTTGAAGCGTCTCACCTCAACTGATTTCGGGATGCAGAGGCTTTTGTTCTCTAGCGCTCGGGTTGAATTGCACGCTCTCCACGCCAGCCCAGCCATATTATAAAGCCTGCCGGAATGACCCAGATCAGCCCTGTGACCGTGTAGAAGAGTAGCTGGAATAGAGCGGATGTCTCGGGAAGAAGGCGCACGGCGAAAACCATAACGGCCAGCGAGTATATTATGATGAAGGTGACGAGGGCGAACGTCGCCACGATTTTACGAAGTGTTTTCATGGATTGGGTCTAGGGCCGTCAGGAAATGGTCAAGTGCGTCTTTGTTGCTGTTGCACAATGAAGATAGGGACGCTATCTCGCCCTTCAACAAAGGATAAGCAGAATGACGCTCGCTCTCGACCCATCTTCGCCAGTATCTGCAACGCTTTCGCGCGACATTGCAGAACTACGGCTCGTGCGCTTGTGGCTTTATGGAATTGCTCTCCTCATCACGGTTATGGTGACAGTCGGAGGCGCCACGCGACTGACAGATTCCGGGTTGTCAATCACCGAATGGAAGCCGATCCTCGGCGCCATCCCGCCTCTTAATGCAGTGGATTGGCAAGAAGCATTCGATAAATATCGTCAAATCCCGGAATACCAGGAAATCAACAAGGGGATGAGCCTGGAGGCTTTCAAGGTCATCTACTGGTGGGAATGGGCACACCGTTTTCTTGGCCGGATTATTGGTCTTGTCTTCTTTGTGCCGGCCGCGACTTTCTGGATGCTTGGCTATCTTCCCGGGGCTTTGAAGCCGAAAATCGTCGGTCTCTTTCTGCTTGGCGGGCTTCAGGGGGCTATTGGCTGGTGGATGGTGGCGAGTGGCCTGGTCGACCGTGTGGATGTCAGCCAGTATCGCCTCGGTGTACATTTGACGCTTGCGTTCTTCCTGTTCGCAGCGATCCTCTGGGTGGCTTTCGGGCTCCGGCAAAGGGCTGCCGAAGACCATCCGCCCTTTGCCTTGACGGGAGTGAAGATCCTAACGGTGCTTTTGTTCCTGCAGATATTCTTTGGTGCGCTGGTCGCTGGGCTGGATGCGGGACTATACTATAATAGCTGGCCGTTGATCGATGATGCCTTCATTCCTGGCGGGCTGGTGGAGATCGCGCCGGTTTATCTCAACCTTTTCGAGAACATCAAAACAGTACAGTTTACGCACCGTATGCTGGCTTATCTCTTAATCGCCGCCACTATTGCGTATTCGGTCTATCTGTTCTTTGCCAATGTCTCGAAGCGTGCGAAAATTGCGGGCATACTCTTTGTTGTCGCGCTTTTTTGGCAGGCCTATCTCGGTATTATCACGCTTCTCAACGCCGTTCCAATCGAACTTGGCCTGACACACCAAGCCGTAGCGCTTGGTATTCTCGCGCTCTTTATCTGGCACTGGCGGGCGCTTGCAGGCGGATATCGTTTTAAACGTGAAGCCATTCAACCGGTTTTAAGGGAAGAGCGGTAGCTGCTCGAGGCCTGCCGTTTCTTTCAAATCGAAGGCAAGATTGAAGTTCTGTAGAGCCTGTCCCGACGACCCCTTAACGAGATTATCGATTGTCGAGATGATGATAACGCGTCCGTCGATCCGGTCTTCGAAGACGTTGACAATGCAGTGGTTCGAGCCGCGCACCATCTGGGTCTGGGGGATCACGCTCTCGTCGGCAAGATGGACAAAGGGTTCGCTCTCATACGCCAATGCGAGCGCCGCCCTGACATCAGCCAGAGTGCGTCCAGCCTTCAACCTCGCGTAAATCGTACAGAGTTCACCCCGTGCCATCGGGATGAGGTGTGGCGTGAAATTGACATTGACATCGATACCAGCCGCCTTTGAAACTTCCTGTTCGATCTCCGGCGCATGGCGGTGTTTAGCGACGCCGTATGGCGTTAAACCTTCGCCCGCTTCAGACAGAAGTGTGTTTTGTTTAGGCGCGCGTCCAGCCCCGGTTGTACCGGACTTAGCGTCTATAATCAGGTCTCCCGCAAAAATCGTGTCGGCTGTGAGACAGGGGATAAGTGCCATCAGCGCAGCAGTCGGATAACATCCGGGACACGCAATCAGTCTGGCCTGCTTCAGCTTTTCACGATAGTGTTCACTGAGGCCATAGACCGCCTCTTTCTGTAGCATCGGTGCACGGTGTTCGATGCCATACCACCTGCCGTATGTTTGCGTGTCGCGAAGCCGGAAATCGGCCGACATATCGATAATCTTAATGCGGTCGTTCACCGCATAAATCGTCTTGGTCACATCCTGGGTTGTACCATGGGGCAGGCCGCAAAAGACCGCGTCTACGCTGTCCCAGTCGACATCTTCCCAGGTTACAAGATCGGGCAAGTCCAACATGAAGAAGTGCGGAAAAACCGCATTCATGCTCTTTCCTGCCTGTGCGTTTGCTGTGAGTGCTGCAATCTCGATATTCGGATGACGGGCCGCGAGGCGGATGAGATCGGAGCCGGTATAGCCGGACGCTCCCAATACGCCAATGCGTATTTTCTTATCTGCCATGGTAAGGACCTCGCAATTGGAATTCGGTGTCGTGCTGCTTAAGCCTTTGCAGAACCAAGCGCAAGGTCGCCCTTTTCACCAGTTTTTGATCCGCTGAGAGGGGCCGGTTTCTTGAAGAGAACAAGCGCGTTGAGAAGTTGCAGAAGACCTTGGACGCCAATTGCATAAACCGCGCCGAGGATGCCCTGCGTCGGCACGAAGTAGAATGCCGTGAGCGCCGTGCCTGTAACGGTAAGAATATTAACGACAAGATGGAAGCGAAAGGCCTGAAGTGCCGGCGGCACAAAGCCGATAAGGGAGCCGACGTAGAGCGGCAGGGAAGCAAGGGCAATCGCAAAGACGAGTGAGTCATATCCAGAAAGGCCAGGACCATAGATCCACGTCACAATGAGATCACCTGCAAACCAGGCGACTGCGATGAAGCCAAGGGACAGGAAACAGGCGATGGCGACGCAGAAAGCTATCTCGCGGTAGAATGCGACGAAATTGTGCTCAGCAAAGTATTTCGCGACCCGCGGTGTGATGGCAGCACCCAATGAATTCAGTGCCAGCATGCCGATTAACAGAAGATGGCTTATTGCCGCGAAAACCCCGAGGGCGGCCGTTGTTTCATATTGATCGAGGATAATCCGGGGGACTGAAAACGTTGCATAGACAAGGGCGGCCGAAAGCGCCATCGGTGCTGCAAATCGAACGAGGTCGGACACACGGCCGTAGCGTTCGGCTGCTGGCTCTACTGGTGAAAGTCTGCGGTCATAAAAAAGAAAGCAGGCCCACCAGACTGCCGAGAAGGCAATCAGGCTGAGATCCAGCCGTTCGGTTGAATAGAGTACCAGACCGAGAATGATCGAGGAAATACCGGCGCGCGCGATCATGGAAAGCGCGATTGTGCGCATTGCGCCATTCTTGTGGGGAACCGAATAGCTGATATCACTCATCGATTCCGCCATCTTCCAACTTGCCGCAATCATGATGACGATTAAGGGGAGATCGCGGTACCCAAGACCATAACCCGCGGTGACGATTGCGAGTGCGCCGATCGGTAGGGCGACAAGGCGAACTCTATGGAAAATTCCGAAAGTCCAGCGCTCTGCCCGTTCTGTTACGTAAACCAGGCGCAACATCAGACTTGCAACGGCCATGATCGGCGTTGCGATAGCAAGGGCGAGCGTGTAAAGGCCGACAGCCTCTGGACCGGACAGGCGCGCAAGCAGGATCATATTGAGCCATTGGAAACCGTAAAACCCAATCTGACCTGTGAGGCTCCAACTCGCTTGGGACAAGAGACCGGTCGGCTTCATAGGGACTTCCGTGAAAGCGAAGGCGTACGCAATTTGAATAAGAGAATTTTCAGTTGGTTGACACCGTCTCGGGGAGCCAGAAAGGCCAGGGTGCTGCGGGTAATTCCCCAATAGCTTCGCCAGTTCAGCGGGTTGAAATGATTGAGTTGCACGCTCAATCGAGAGGCGAGCTGAGCGCGGCGCCTTGTGAGGGACATGGAACCAGCGCGGATATTGTATCGCAACACGAGACTTGGAACATTTGCAGCTTTGCAACCTGCGGCAAGGACCCGTGTAATCATGTCGTAGTCGAGCGCGTATTGCGATGCGTCGTAAAATCCAACTTTCTCAAATACGGCCCGCCGGTACACCACAGTAGAGTGCACAAATGTTGAGTTAATCGTGTTTCTTTTTCGAATCGATGAATCGTCGGATGGGTGGTGGCAACGCCAAAGGATGCGACCGGTATCGTGATCCGCCATGTCGGCTCCACCACCAACAATCATGAGATCGGGGTCGGCGTCGAATGCTGCCAACTGATCGGTAAACCTGTTCGGATAGGAGATGTCGTCGGCATCGTTAATCGCTATGAAGTCGACCCCTTCGGAAAGGGCCGCCTTGATACCGCGATTCAAGGTTCCAACCGGGCCTAAGTTCTCTTCGTTGCGCAAATAATGAAACCACAGCTCCTCGCCGTATTCCTCAAGAACCGCTTGCGGTGGTTTTGTGGAACAATCGTCGACGAGAAAGAACAAGAATGGCGTTTTGGTCGCCGCGATTGCTTCCACAACCTGGCCGATTGTTTCGACCTCATTGTGATAGGCGGTGACAACACCCAGTTTCAGCACGAACACCTCCATGGCGTAGTGTCAGCATACCAACAAAAGAACGTTAAATAACGCTTTCGTTTTGATACTGGTTGCGCACTCATTTCAAAGAAAATGAAAAAAGGCCGCTCAGTGAGAGCGGCCTTAGGCATTCTGTAGAATTTACAGACAAACAGTTAACGTTTTGAGAACTGGAACGAACGGCGAGCCTTGCGCTTACCGTATTTTTTCCGCTCCACAACACGGGAGTCGCGGGTGAGGAAGCCCGCCTTCTTAAGGGTGGTACGCAGCTCCGGCTCATACCGGGTCAAAGCAAGCGAAAGCCCGTGACGAACGGCACCTGCCTGACCGGAAAGGCCTCCACCTGAGACCGTTGCCATGATGTCATACTGAGTTTTGCGATCGACAAGTTCGAGCGGCTGATTGATGATGAGCTGAAGGACTGGACGGGCGAAATACGCA
>JBCDCZ010000285.1:0-5942 GCA_039180865.1 Pseudomonadota bacterium
AGCCCGGTACGATCATCGTCGACGGTAACCGTCATTTCCTTTACCTCATCCAGGAAGGCGGCATGGCGATGCGATATGGCATCGGTGTTGGCAAGGAAGGTTTTGGTTGGTCCGGCATTGTTCGGGTCGGCCGCACCGCGAAATGGCCGCGATGGACCCCGCCTGCTGAGATGGTTGCGCGCGATCCGCTTGCTGCGAAGTTCAAGAACGGTATGCCGGGTGGTCCCGACAATCCGCTCGGCGCGCGCGCTCTTTATCTCTATGACGGTGGCCGCGACACAATTTACCGCATTCACGGCACGACCAAGCCTTGGTCGATCGGCCTCAATGTATCTTCAGGATGCATCCGCCTGACGAATGACGATGTGACCGATCTTTACGAACGGGTTCGAGTTGGTGCCAAGGTAATTGTTTTGATGCAGCATTCGAGTGAGCGGGTCGGCGTGTAGGTTTGCTCTGCGGGATCCGGAAGTCCGCCATCGCCAGCAATTCTCGAAATTGAGTTCACGGAAACAGCTGCGTTTCGTGAGAATAATGGCGCGCTCGGGAAGATTCGAACTCCCGACCCCCAGATTCGTAGTCTGGTGCTCTATCCAGCTGAGCTACGAGCGCGCATGTCCTCTTGCCGAATGAGATTGAAAGCGGAAGAGGGTCGGACTGCGTCAGCAAAACCAAGCTGTCCGAAACTGGAAGCCACGGCATAATTGGAAATGGCCGCTTTGGCAAGCGGGATTTTCCGAAACCATGTAAGAACGCGCGGAGCTTTGAAGCGGACTGAGCACAAGCCGCATCAGGTGAGGGTTGTCCCCGGATGGGGGATGTCGACTTCAAAGGTCGCGCCGGTTCGTCCATCGTCAGCAAGCCGAATCTGGCCGCCATGGCCGCGCACGAATTCGCTGGCAATAGCTAGCCCCAGACCCACGCCGCCATGCGATACCGAGCCTCGGAACGCTTCGAAAAGGTGTGTTTTCGCCTTTTCCGGAACGCCGGGACCCGTGTCGATCACATAGATTCGGGTCCGATCCGGTAATCTGTCGGAAGAGATCTCAAGCCGCCTCACGATACCGTCGCCTTCAAGGCTTTCCATCGCCTTGATCGCGTTGCGCGCAAGGTTCATCAAGACGCGGAAGATCTGTTCGGGATCGACTTCAACTTCGGTGTCGGGCGGAACGGAATTCACCCATTCGATTTCCCTATTCTCTTCCAGATTGAGAAGGCCCGCGATTTCATCGACTTTGGCTGCAAGACGCACGACCCGTTTTTCCGGAGGTTCATTGCTTGCAGAGCCATAAACAAGTGTTGCCTGGCAATAGCTGATCGCATGGTCAATGCCGCGCATCAGCTTTGGTGCAAAGCGTTGGACATCGGGATCCGATACGGTGGCAAGACGGTCGGAGAAGAGTTGAACGGATGCAAGGATGTTTCGAAGGTCGTGATTGACTTTCGACATGGCAAGTCCAAGGCTCGCCAGCCGTTTCTGACTGGATAGCGTTCCCTGGAGATCCGCTTGCATGGCCGCAAGCCGCTCTTCGGCAACACCGATCTCATCGCTTCGGCCGGTCGGCTTGATGATCGAATCGGTTGCTTCGGGATATTCGGAAAAGGCGACCATATTCTCCGCCATGCGCCGCACTGGCCGGACGAAAAACAAGGTCAGCGTGAAATAAACCATCGCTGCGGTGAGGCAGGAAATGATCAGCGACAGGATCAGGACATTGCGCGTGTAAATCAGCATCGCATTCCTGAGCGGTTCTTCGAGCGCGACCAATTCGATCACCTCATTGCTTCCCGGCGGCTTTCCGGTGACGAGAATGGTTCTTGGCTCCTGTGCGAGGAGCGTGCCGAATGCATCGCGGATCGATTGCAGGACGCCGGTCTCGTTCACATCAAAACGCGCGGCAACACCGCTGCTTTGTTCAAGCATGGCAACGAGCTGTTTGCGCCCGCCGCGTTTGTGGGCGAGTGTGACGACGTCAATGTTTCTAAGAGCATCTTCAACCTGCATGGCAAGGGCGCTGTCACCCTGAAGCGCCTCTTGCGCCTCTTGCTTCGGATCATTCAACAATATGAGGATTGTTCGCGCGCGGGTGAGGCGGTCGGTCAACCAGTCATTGCGGAATTTGGCGACTGAGGGGACAAAAACAAAGACCTCACTCACCATGACGAAGACGATCGTCATAAGCAGGAGTTTCGAGGACAGCCCGCCGAACCTGCCAAAGCTTTTCTGTTCGCCGGTAGTGCCTTTGCCACCGTCGGACACGCCATCACCATCGCCGGGTGGCGCTGCCCTTTCGGCCTCGTCAATCTGAGTCTTGTCTGGCGCTTGGTTCACGGCCCGAGTTTATCCCGAGTCTTGCCTGATTGTCCCGTTTTCCTGGAAGTGGTGGGCAGGCGCAAAGCAATTCATACAGCACAACTTCCAATTTACTGGACGTTAGCCGAACACGCGCAGAAAAGCGAGCCCTCGTTTAAGCCACGGATTGGAAAGACTTGCCTTGAAATACTCTGTCGATGCGCGTTTGCCAATCTCTGTATAGGTCGGATACGGTGGAACGTAACCGGTCATCGCACCGACTTTCAGGCCTTGGGAAACCGCCAGCGCCCAGATGTTGATCATCTCGCCCGCATTGTGGCCGACAATTCCGGCGCCGAGGATCTTTCCCTTTTTATTCGTCACCACTTTTATGAGGCCGGTGGTTTTGCGCTCGGCCTGCGCACGGTCGTTTTCAGCATAGGGCCAGCGCAAGACACGGATATCGGAAACCGTCTTGCGGGCTTCTTCTTCCGTAAATCCGACCTGGGCGACTTCGGGATCGGTAAAGGTAACACGCGGGATAATGTCGGTGTTTTCTTTAGCGCCCATGCGAAACAGGATGGAACGAATCACCAACCCAGCATGATAGCCCGCGACATGGGTAAATTGCAGTCCGCCCGCGACATCGCCAATTGCATAGATCTTGCGATTGGTCGAACGCATCGTACGATCAACCTTGATTCCTTTTGGACTGTATTCGATCCCGGCCTTTTCGAGATCGAGACCATTGACATTGGCGGCCCGTCCTGCGGCGATGAGAAGGTGAGATCCTGACAGTGTTTCCTCACGTTCGTTGCGGCTCACCGTGACATCCACACCGCCACCGTCTTGACCCGGCGCGACCCTCACAACCTGGGTTTCCTCGAGGATGTCAACGCCGTCTTTTCGCATTTCGGCGATAGCAACCGCTGTCAATTCCGGATCATCGTTTCCGAGGGCCTTCTGCATCTCCACGACGCTGACCTTTGCCCCTAACCGACGATGGGCTTGTGCCATTTCCATGCCGATCGGGCCACCGCCAACGATGATGAGGTGTTCCGGGCGCTCCGTGTTTTCAAACAGCGATTCATTTGTGAGGTAAGGAACGGTTTCAAGTCCCGGGATCGGCGGAACGAAGGCCGACGAGCCGGTGGCGACCACGAAACGGCGTGCTTTGATTTCATAGTCGCCGGCAACGATAGTCTTGTTGTCTTTGAATTTCCCGGCCTGGGTGATGACACGCACCCCAAGCCCGGTAAACCGCTCGACTGAATCATTGGGTGCGATCGATGCGATCACGCCGTGAATATGGTCGTGAACCTTTTGGAAGTCGACTTCGGGCTCTTGCGGAGTGACACCGAACTTACCCGCTTGTCGGAAAGTGGCTGCCGTCTTGCCGGCGGCGATCATCGCTTTTGACGGAACACATCCGTAGTTCAGGCAGTCGCCCCCCATTTTGCCTTTCTCTAAAAGAACCACAGAGACGCCGAAGGCTGCGGCAGCAGCCGCCACGCTCAATCCGCCGGAACCGGCGCCGATCACGCAAATGTCGGGTGTTAGGGTTTCGCTCATTGTAACCTCTGGACGAGTTGGGGGCCGTTCGAAAGACACACTGGTTCTTGTGAACCGGTTACGAGGGTGCCGCAAGCGCGTTTCGTTGCGCGCGGCAAAGGTGAGACCTGACACGCGCGGCGATGGGTGCCGCAGCGCAATATGTAAGGTGGGGTCGAAGTGGGCGGGGTCTAGGCCTGCGTCTTCGCCATCTTGCGGCGGCGGACGAATTTAACCACAATCGGGATGATCGATACAGCGGCAAGCGCGGCGAGACCCAAGGTGATTTTGGTGATGATGTCGGCACCTTCAACGGCACCGCCAAGCTGTTCGCCCATAAAGGCGAAGGCATAGGTGCCTGGGATAATCCCGATGAAGGTTGCAAGCGCATAGCGCGGCAGGTCCATACCGAACACAGCCGGCGCAAGATTGGTGATCCAGAATGGGACGACCGGTGCCAGGCGGAGAGTAAGGAGGTAGTTAAACGCGTCCTGCTGGAAACCCTCGCGCAGCTTCGTCATGCGGGGGCCGGCTTTTTCGGCGAGATAGTCGCCGATCGATGTTTTGGCTGCCAAGAAAATCACTGACGCACCGATGGTTGCCGCCACAATTGTCAGCGTGCCTGCAACAAACCATCCGAAGACCGCTCCGCCCGCAATCGTCAGGAAACCAGCTCCGGGAAAGGAGAGCGAAACTGCAATGATGTAAATGACAAGATAGGCTGCGACGGCAGTCAGGAAGTTTGCGCTCACAAATGCGTCGATGGCTTCCTTGTTATCCGCGATCGCGCTCGGCGAGAGATAAGTGTGCAGACCGGCGGCGTAGCCCGCGCCAAGCAAAGTCGCAATAACGGCGAGGGGCAAGAAGCGTTTCCAGCTACCGCGGGCCTTTGCTTCAGTTTTTTCCACCGAATTCAATGTCTCATCCATCGCCATGTCGAGTTTCCCTGAGTTTCTATGTTATAGGCTCGAGTGATTAAGAACCATTGCTTGCTGCACTGCACATATGGCGACGCATGTTCGGGATTAAAGTTATACTTGGATACCCTGACGAATGTTTGAGATTGGGTCACTTAAACTCACGAAAGTGTGAGCTGTTAAGTGATTAGGCGTAGATCCTTACAATTCCGTTGACTTTCGTGTTTCTTCTCTCCTATATGCCGCCAATCTCCATCACCGCACAGGCGTGAAAACCGGCATGACCGTGTTCGCTTGGCTTGTGCGATCCGAACAGAAGGGCCGTGCAGCAGGCACGGATGTGAACGATGAAACGGACATTTCAGCCGAGTAAACTGGTTCGCAAGCGTCGCCACGGCTTCCGCGCGCGCAAAGCAACAACCGGCGGACGTGGTGTTCTCGCGGCGCGCCGTGCGAAGGGCCGCAAGCGCTTGTCAGCTTAGTATCGCAGACCTGGGGTTGCTGCCTGCAGGAGGCGCGCTCTGACCACGCTTGCTGATCGGCCTATTGGTCAAAAGCCAACATTGAAGAAACGGGCGGCATTTTTGAATGCCGCCCGCGGCGTTTTTTTGGTCCGGCCTGGCTTCGTTCTTCAGCGAAATTACAAAAGCATCGATAGTAAGGACGGGTCTGATCCCGCAGAGATCGGCTATACCGTTACAAAGAAGGTGGGAAATGCGGTTGTGCGTAATCGCGTGAAACGCCGTCTCAAAGAGGCCGTCCGGCATCTGGATCCAGCTTTGTTCGAGCCCGGCTACGACTATGTGCTGATTGGCCGCCATAACACTTTGACTCTTGCGTTCAAAGTGCTTTGCACCGATATGGAAAGCGCGTTAAAGAAGCTGTCGCGCGGCGGCGGCCGACCGGCTCGACCGGACACACGGCAGAAGCGACGCTAGCGCCCTGTTGATCTATACCGCAATCGATCTTTAACCGCGCGGAAGATTCGGGAATACGGGGGACGGTGCTCTGGACGATGACGGCACGAAAGAGGTTTTGAGCGGGCGCAATCTTGGCGACTTGACTTAGGGAAGTGGACCGGTCCGTGCGGGACCGTCTTTAGGGATAGATTTTTGATGCAGGAAAACCGGAACGTCTTTATTGCGATTGCGCTTTCGCTATTGGTTCTGCTTGGTTGGCAG
>JBCDCZ010000286.1:0-5932 GCA_039180865.1 Pseudomonadota bacterium
CAATGCAACAGACCGCGCGTCTTCTCCAAAAGGAAAACCGGTGATCGCAAGACCGGTTCGCTTTGCCGCCGATCGTCTCACTTTGGAAGCGGTTGGAACCGGGCGGGCGCGCTACTCGGTTATGCTGCGCAGCGCGACCCCCGGTAAAGTGATGGAACTCGCTCTCGCCGCCGATGCGCGGTTCAAGAAGGGTGACAAACTCCTGCAGATCGATGACGCGGAACAACGAGTGGTTGTCGCACTTGCTGAGGCCCGCCTCGATCAGGCGAAGACCGTTCTGTCGCGTGCCGAGCGCCTCGCGGGTGCTGGAACCGTGACGGAAGCGCGGCTCGACGAGGCGCGCAGTGCAGCAAGGGTCGCACAGTTGGAACTGGAACGGCAACGGGTTCTTCTTGCGGACAAGAAACTCCTAGCACCGTTCGATGGTGTCTCCGGCATTCCCAATATTGAAGCAGGGGCCTGGGTCGACACCGATGATGAAATCGCGACCTTCGACGACCGGTCGGAAATTGAGGTTGAGTTCGATTTGCCTGAGACCCTTCTTTCAAGAGTTTCGACGGGAATGTCAGTGATTGCGACGACGCCGGCCGCGCCGGGCCGTGTGTTTACCGGGCGTGTGACCGCGATCGGAAGCCGTGTCGGAATTGAGAACAGAACGGCCAAGGTCCGGGTTGCTCTACCCAATCCTGACGACGTTCTGCGCCCTGGTTCTTCATTTGTCATAAAGCTCGATCTTCAGGGCCGTCGTTATCCGTCCGTACCGGAACTTGCCGTCCAGTTTTCGCGGGGTGCGCTCTATGTCTGGCGCGTCAACAATGGCAAAGCGGAGCGGGTCGATGTTGAAATGGTTCGCCGACGCGAAGGCGATGTGCTCGTTGATGGCCCGCTCAATGCCTATGATCTTGTAATTATTGAAGGGACCCAACGCCTGAGAGAAGGCCGCGCGCTTGATGTACGGGGACTTCAACCAGGCGAGGCGTCCTGATGGCAGCACCGGGCGATCCTCCAACATCAATGAGCGACCGTGGCGGCTTGCCAGGCTTGAGCGTAAGACGACCGTTTCTTGCCGCCGTCATGAATCTGATGATCATGGTGGCTGGTATTTCCGCAATCTTCGGTCTCGAAGTGCGCGAACTGCCTGATATCGACCGCCCGATTGTCAGTGTGCGGGCGAATTTCCCTGGAGCCTCTCCAACAACAGTCGATGCTGAGGTGACGTCTATCGTGGAAGGCGCGGTTGCCCGCGTCGAAGGCGTCGTCAACGTTGCGTCTTCGTCTGAGGAGGGCAACTTCCGCATGCGCATTGAATTTCGCCCGGACCGCGATCTCAACAGTGCATCAAACGATGTGCGTGAAGCGGTTAACCGGATTGCCAGAGAACTGCCGGACGGGGTCGAAGACCTGTTTGTCGTGAAGTCCGATCGCGATTCCAGCCCGGTTATGCAAATTGCCGTCTGGAGCGATACAGAGCCGGTCGATGAGATAACGCGGCGGATCGAAGATGAGATCATTCCGGAACTGACATCGATCGACGGCGTTGCTGATGTGGTTTTGTTTGGTGAGAGGAGGCGTGTCATCCGCGTTGCCCTCTCGCCAAGACGGCTTGCCGCGTTCGGATTCTCCGTCGCAGAGGTGATGGAAGTTGTTCGTGCCGCGCAATTCGATGTGCCGGTTGGTAGTTTTGAGGCTGGCGATCTTGAGGTGCTGGTGAGGGCAGACGCCTCGGTTGTCGATCCTGAACTCATTCAAGAGTTGCGCCTGCGGGAAGATGTTCGGCTTGGCGATGTTGCCGACATCTATTTCGGCCATTCGAAGGCTGAAAGCGATGCCCGCCTCGATGGGCGCAGGGTCGTTGTTCTTGGCGTTGTCCGCCAGTCGCAATCAAACACGGTCGCGATCTCCGAAGGCGTGCGTTCCATCATCAATCGCATTGATGATCGATTCCATAACCTGAATATCCAGATCATCGTTGATGATGCCGTCTTTATCCGTGGGGCGATCAATGAAGTGATCACAACCCTCGGCCTTGCGCTTCTGATTGTGGTTGCCGTGATCTGGGCGTTTCTTGGCCGCCTTGGAACAACCCTTATCCCTGCCGTTACGATTCCAATTGCCTTGATTGGTGTTCTTGGCGCCATTTGGCTCCTCGGCTTTTCGATCAACCTCATTACGCTTCTGGCACTCGTCCTGGCGACGGGGCTCGTCGTGGACGATGCGATTGTCGTCACTGAGAACATTCAGCGACGTCGCGCGGAAGGGATCGGTGCAAGGGCTGCTGCGGTGATCGGCACCCGCCAGGTCTTTTTCGCAGTGATTGCGACAACCATTACCCTTATTGCCGTCTTTCTCCCGATTTCGTTCTTGCCGAGCGATGCGGGAAGGCTCTTTGCCGAATTCGGGATTGTGCTCGGAATCACCGTAGCGCTTTCCTCTTTTGTTGCCCTCACGGTCTGTCCGATGATTGCATCGAGACTGTCCGATCTTGGCGGCGACGGTTTGATACGCCGTGGTATCGGCCGCGGGATCAGCGTTGTTTATGGCTGGCTTTTGTGGCCTGCGCTAAAGGCTCCGCTTATCTTTATTTTTCTGGCGTCGCTTCTTGCGGCGACCAGCCTGACTGTTTACGGCGACCTTGGTGAGGAGCTTGTTCCACGCGAGGATCGCGGACGTGTCGTGGTGCGCTTGCAAGGACCGGATGGGACCGGGCTTGCCTACACGGACCGGCAGGTCGAAGCCGTTGAAAACCTCATCGCCCCATTCGCAGAGAACGGTACCGTTGAGAGTGTTTATTCGATTACTGGGCGTTTCGACCCTAATCGCGGTGAAATATCCGCGCAGCTGATCCCCTGGTCAGAACGTGATGTTGGTCAGCTCGACATTGAAGCGGCCATCAAGGAAGATTTTGCCAACATACCGGGCGCGCAAGTGCGCATTCGTTCAATCAACTCCCTTTCTCTCAGGCGCGGTTCTGATGGTGGAATTTCGATCGCGCTCACAGGACCAACTTATCCTGAAATTGCTGAAGCAGCGGATGTCTTCGCCGAGCGTATGGCTGAGATTGATGGGATTTCCGGCATCCGTATTCAGTATCAGGCGACGCAACCGCAATTGGGGATCGGGATTGACCGGGCCCGCGCGTCCCATCTTGGTGTTGCCATGTCCGAATTGTCTGAGACGCTCAGCGCGCTCATTGATGAGGACGAAGTGGGCGAGCTCACAGTCAAGGATCAGGCGGTGCCAATCATTGTGCAATCGCAGAACGGTGCCATCCGCGACCCATCGGATCTCCTAAACCTTTATGTGCGCTCCGATCAGGCAGAACTCGTCGCGCTTTCGCAGTTGATCACGTTCGAAGAGACCGGCGTTGCAGCAGAACTTGATCGTCACGGTCAAAAGCGGGCAATTGAAATCGATGGCGCCCTTGCGCCGGAACTCAGTCTGCGCGAAGCCGTTGAACAGATCGAAGCGCTCGCAAGAGAAATCCTTCCACCCGACATCGGGCTTTTATTGCGCGGTGAAGCGGAGGCTCTCGACGAGACATCAAACGCGGTGACCACCACTTACATCATTGCGCTGATCATCATCTTTCTGGTTCTTGTCGGTCAATTCGAGAGCATCACAAGCGCGCTTGTTATCATGGTCACCGTTCCGTTCGGCGTCTGTGCCGCGGTTTATGCGCTCTGGCTGACAGGCACGACGATAAATATCTACAGCCAGATCGGCGTCTTGATGCTGATTGGTATTATGGCAAAGAACGGGATCCTGCTTGTAGAGTTTGCCGATCAACTGCGTGAACGGGGTTTCAGCGTTACCGATGCAGCGCGTGAGGCTGCGGTCCAGAGACTGCGCGCCATCGCCATGACCCTGGCCTCGACGGTCCTAGCGGGATTGCCATTAATTCTGAGCACAGGCCCAGGCGCAGAGGCAAGAACAGCGATTGGCTGGGTTGTGTTCGGCGGACTAGGGCTTGCCGCAGCATTCACTCTCTTCCTGACGCCCGCCGCCTATGCGCTTATCGCGGGTTTGTCGAAGAGCCGCATTCATGCCACCAATCGTCTCGATGAAGAACTCGAACAAGCGAGGGCATCCCAGCGCGGACCCGCTGAATAGGCAGTCTTCCTTTATCGTTTAGGCCCATTGATAGTTAAAATTTTAAAGGATTTCTTTGCTGAGCCTTAACGCTCGCTTGTTATGCGTGAATACACCAATGAAGCCTTTGAAAGGCCAGCATAATGCGCAGTTCAAGAAAAGGCAGTTCCGATCAATCGTTAGAGGAATCTCCTGGTCGGCTCTCTCGCCGTGCGTTCCTGTCCTTTGCTCTTGCAGGACTGACGACTGCCCTTTTTTCAGGTGGCGTTGACACTGCCAGTGCAACTGAACCTCAGCTAAGAGCCCTTCGTAGAGACAGGCTGTATAAGAGTAAGCAGGATCGTCTTAATCGAAAGCGTCGGCGGACAGAAGGACGCAAGGGTAACGTCTCTTCCAAATCGACGTCGAGACCACCCATTAAGCGGAACACGCCAACTTTAAAGCGTTACCGCCCCTATGACCTCTATCGGGGAAAACGGGTCTACAGTTCAGGCAAATCAAACCGAGATGTGCCGAAACGTCTGGGCCGTGAGACACGCAAGCCGCTCATCATCGTGATCGAAGATTAATGCAGCGGCGGCGCCGTGCTCAGGTTGCGTCTGTAGCGGCGGCGTTTTATCAGACCTGATGGCTGATAACAGACAGGAACGCGAGCGGCGTCTCGCGGAAGCATTGCGACAAAATCTGAAGCGGCGCCGCGAGCAGAAAAAGGCGGTGACGCAGGGAGATGATGGCGAAAAGCCGGGCGAACGGGACGCAGCGTCCATAAGGCGCTTTCGTGACAAATCTGTCGATCCGCGCAAATAATCGCGTGTTATAACGGGCGACCAGTGTACTTGCTCGGATAATGCCTTGATTCCGCCTTGTTTCAGGGTCTAGACGACAAACATTAGTCATCCGCGAGAGGAAAGCGGTTGGCGCGTGGGTAGCTGAGTGAAAGACCCGGCCATGGTATGGCAGTGAGCACCCGTAACGGCGCCGAGAAGCAAACCAATGAATAGTGCTTCCGGGCGACAATATCCAATCAATGCGGCGATGGGACACCGCTACGTTGGCAGTCTACCGGTCGTAAAAAGTAAAGTTTCGGTTTTGGGGTAGGGACGATAATGGACAGTATTCGGATTGTTGGAGGCGGTGAACTCAACGGGCGGATTCCGATTTCGGGCGCGAAGAATGCAGCCCTTCCATTGATGATAGCCAGCCTTTTGACAGATGGAACACTGACGCTCGATAACTTGCCAAGACTGCGCGATGTGGACCAACTCATCCGCATTCTTGTCAATCACGGTGTCAATTATTCCGTCGATGGCAAGAGAGCCGGCGCGGATATGATGAGTGGCCAACGGGTCCATTTTTCCGCCAAAGATGTTGTTGATACAACCGCTCCATACAGTCTTGTTTCCAAGATGCGGGCGAGTTTCTGGGTGATTGGACCGCTTCTCGCCCGGATGCACGAGGCGAAAGTTTCGCTTCCTGGCGGCTGCGCGATCGGCACGCGGCCAGTCGATTTCTTCATCGACGGACTGACGGCCCTCGGCGCGGACATCGAGATCGAACAAGGATACGTCGTTGCGAAGGCGAAGGGCGGGCTCGTCGGCAATCGTTTCCGTTTCCCCCATGTCTCGGTCGGTGCAACCCACACCTTGATGATGGCTGCGACGCTGGCGCGGGGCGAAACCGTTCTTGAAAATGCAGCCCGCGAACCGGAAGTTACAGATCTTGCCGATTGCCTTACCAAGATGGGTGCTAAGATCAGTGGTGCTGGAACATCCACGATTACCATCCAAGGCGTCGACAGATTGTATGGTGCGCATCACATTGTGCTGCCGGATCGGATCGAGAC
>JBCDCZ010000287.1:0-5908 GCA_039180865.1 Pseudomonadota bacterium
CTCCCGGTGGGCTCTACGGAGCGGTACCCCCTGCCTCCTATGCAGCAGCCACATCACGCAAGAAGGTATCAATTGATCCGCGAAGGTGATTGACCTGGCGATCGACACCGCTGGATGCATCGAGCACCTGGTTTGCCGCTTCCCGGGTTTGTGAAATGTCGCTTTGAACGCCTTCTACGTTCGTTGCGACAGATTTCGTCGCCGTGGCCGCATGCGCAACATTTTGACTGATTTCAGCTGTGGCGCTTCCTTGTTGTTCTACGGCCGTCGAAATCGCGTTTGTAAAACGGTTGACGTCATCGACCATTCTGGCGATGTCGGCAATCGAGGAAACCGCTTCTTCGGTCGATGTCTGAATTCCGTTAATCTGCTGGGAGATTTCTTCAGTGGCCTTAGCGGTTTGCGTTGCAAGTGCCTTGACCTCGGAAGCAACGACAGCAAACCCCTTACCGGCATCGCCAGCTCGGGCCGCTTCGATCGTCGCATTAAGCGCGAGTAGGTTGGTTTGTTCGGCGATATCCTGAATAAGCCCGATAACGTCACCAATTTTAGCGGAGGCATCCGCCAGACTCGATATTTTGTGATCGGTTTCTTTCGTAACCGCTGTTGCTCTGGTGACAACAAGGCCGGTCTCTTCAACCTGGCGACCGATCTCTGAGATTGAAGATGAGAGTTCTTCAGCTGCAATCGCAACAGTTTCAACATTGTTTGACGTCTCTTCGGATGCGTTGGACGCAACCGATACCTGCCCCGCCGCCTGAGCGGATGTATTCTGGAGAATGTCAGCCGTTCCGCTCATATCCTTCACATGATCGTCCACCAATTGAATCAATCCTTCCACATCAGCCTTGAAGGTCGCGATAAGCTGGTCGATCTGCTTCTGGCGCTCAGTCTGGGCTACTTGAGACTGTTCTTTTTCGCTTTCAAGGATAAGCCGGCTTGCCAATTGCTCGCGAAGATTATTGAGTGCCTCAACAAGGCAGCCGATTTCATCTTTTCGCCCGGAAAGTTCGAGTTCAACAGACGTATCACCTCCGGCCATGGCCTCGGTCGCAGACGACAAACGCCGCAATTGTGTGAGCGACGGACGCAAAATCAGAAAACCAAGGGTCGGTGCAAGTATTGCTGCGCCGAGCGCGACAATCAGTGCAACCAGGAATGACATTTGGCGATCAGCGGCATACGCAGTCTGATCCCGTCCAACAACAATCACGGCAAGCGGTTCACCTGTTATACCGAGAATCGGTGCAACTTTTGCCGCAAAGGGAGTCCCATCAAGATTGAATGATGTTTCCGTAGTCTCGCCCGCCATTGCGCTTTGAAGATTGGCTTCATCGATTGCGTTTGCATCGAAAGTACTCTTCAGAACCTGAAAACCTCCTTCTTTCTGGTTGAGAACAGCAACGTCGATTCCCGCTTCCTGCTTCAGACGGCTGAAAACGCGATCCGCAAGACCATCAGACAAGGTTTTACCTACGTCCACGACCCCAAGGTGCTCCCCATCGATTGAAACCGGCGCAATACCACGGAGCCCAAGGCCCACCAATTTGCCGAAACTAAAGCCATGTCTGCTTTCTTTTTTCGTATTGGCCTCGACAACATCCAGTCGACGGGCTGAAATATCATCACCAAACCGCTCCGGCTTGTGGGTACGCAGGAAAGGAAGTGCAGGTGCTGCATGCAGATTTATCTGACCCACATTCTGTTGGGCACGAAACTCCTCAAGATAGGGTGTTAGATACTGAAGCAATCCGTCGCGATCGCCTTCTTTCCATAGGCGTTTGACGGTTTCGTCCGCTGCCAAAGTCGACGCAATTGCCTTGGCCGCAATGGCTTCTTCATTGAGCGCACGTGTCACTTCCCGGACTGCGGAACGCAATGTTTCCGCTTGTCCCTCTTTCATCATGGTATCCGCACTTTGAAGCTGCAAATAAGTAAGCACACCAGCCGGAATAAGCGTTGCCAAAATAAGACCAAGCAGTACAGATCGAGTGAGAGAGAGGTGAGCCAGCATTGAAGATCTCCGGATAGGGACATTTCCTGCTTTATAAACAGTAATAGTTAATCATTGCTTCCAAGTGTCGCAGTTTATTCTTATGATTATGATCATTTGCCATACAATAACTATAGGTAATACATTGAACGAAATGTGGCGAACACCGTCGTTCGCCCTCTTACGGGGCGAAAGAATACGCTCGAAAGATCCAATCAGCGCGTCGAGATAAGAAGACAAGTTGCTTAGAGAAAACGGAAATCAACCGTCGTCGTATCGTGAGCAACGACAAGACGTGGGACATCTCCAGGCGTTACATCTCGCGAGCGATCGAGAAACACGAAGGAACATCCCCAATGCTCACGCCCGCGCTCGGGATGATTGTTAATTGACGCCTTAAGATCGATTGCTAGATCGAACCAGATAAGCACGCCATGCATCCGGCCTGCTTCCGTAATTTGCAGAGCCGTTTCATGAAGTTCATCCTGAAAGCCCGGCATTGTGAAGTCGAACGAAAAGACTTCAACGTCCGGCCCAAGCGGACGATAACTCGATGGCGTGACCTGATCGGATGAAAAGTTGCCGAACTCTGTGAAAGCATTGAACGGCGAAACATCAAAACCTGATGAGGTAAAGGCCCGATCGCCGAGAAAGAGTTTTTCTGTTTCAACCGGTGTCACAAAGAGCCTGCCGCTATGGGGAAGGATCCGCGCATCGGGTTTCACGAGATGACGCAAAGCGTGATCCAGCGTTCCCATAATCCCTTCACCGATGAGAAGATTATCGACGATCTCCGAAACCAGAACATCGGCTTTTTGTGGTAGATGCTCTCCAACTCTAAGCCCGAGGGACCAGCCATCGAAGACGGTAATCCTGTCTGCCATACCATTGAGCGCAATGATCTCACGCGCCTTATCAGCAATTACCGGCACAGCTTCGCACGTATAAACATGCTTTGCACCGGCCCGGGCTGCCATCATGGAAAGAAGTCCGCTTCCCGTACCAATATCGAGAACCACATCATCCGGCCTCACAGCCCGCTTGATTGCCTCCTCATAGGCAGTGTTGCGGTGCGTGTCGTTGAGCATGGAGAAATGCCATCGCGCAACATCCCTGCGGTTCAATTCGCCGAGACCAAGCCGGGCTTTCGTTAGAGCGGGATCATCACTCAGCGCCGCGTAGTAAAGCCGCCTCGCTTCCGCACTCCGCCCAGCCGCTTTGAAACAGTCACCGATTTGCGCCTTGATGGCAGCGGACGCGACGAGTTCCAGTCCCGCTACTTGCGCTTCTTGAAATTTGCCATCCCCGATGAGGATTTCGGTCAATTTCACCGTTACCGGGCCATCTTGCGGCGATATTTTGAGGATAAGCCGACACATTTCGGCAGCGTCACGCATGCGACCCATCGCGAAAAGAACTTCAACAAACTCCCGCAAGATTGCCGGGTCATCCCCGGCCTGCTTACGGCAGCGCTTTAATTCGCGCTCGGCTTCGCGCAATGCACCAGTTTTTCGGCTCGCCATGGCAAGATTAAGCCTGGCGTTCAGGAAGTCCGACTTGAACTGGACAGCCTTCTTGAAATGAGGAAGTGCGTCGGCAGGTCGGCCCAATTGCATCAAAACTGCGCCCAGATTGTTTTCAATCTGCGGTTCGTTTGGAGACAGCAGAGAGGCTTTCTCAAAAAAGCCGCAAGCCTCGTCATAAAGCCCCGCTTCGAAGGCGGCAGCACCTGCAGCAAAAACGGTTCGAGGATGGTCAGGATGACGCGCCGCAAGTTTTGCGGCCTTATCATAAGCGTCCTGAAAGGCACCTTCTTGCAAGAGCCGGCCGATCTCGGCAAATTCCGCGTCCAAAGTCTCCGCCTTTCAAGAATTTCATACCGGCGCACAGCGTCGGATGTGTGGCTTAACGAGATTGGTACGCGTGATCAAGCGGGCACCGGCTCGAACCCGGCCGGAGCTTGAGGAAATGACGCTCAGTTTTGACCGAGAGAGCGAGTGGCGGAGTCAAACTGAACGGGCTCTTCGTTAGTGGCGTCTGCGCGTTCGCGTTCCAGAACGATGCCTTCGAAGACGTGATCAAGTCCGCCATACCCACCTGACGCGGCAGCATGCAAAATGTCGGAGTAAACGTCCTTGGCTTCATCTCTCATAGCGCAAGCTCCAGTTCTTCACTGTCCTTTGCCGGAACGGCGCAACAAATCAGTGCTTCGTCCGCTTCGCGCGGCGCGGTCGGTTCCGACAAGTAGGCGACAGCGCCCTTTCTTATCTTGACCACACAGGATCCGCACGAGCCACTCCGGCATCCATAGGCTGGAGATAGGCCGTGGCTTTCCGCAAAGGAAAGCAAATTGCCATCACGTTTTGTCCATCCCTGCTCGACCGCGCTTTCTGAAAAATGGATCACCGCCGCATCTGCACTCTCTTCAGGCTGAAAGCTTTGCGCTGTGGTTGCGACCCGCTTGAGGGATGCCGGACCAAAGGCTTCGGCGAAGATACGCGCATCACTTACACCGACGGCGAGGAGTGCGTCATAAGCCGCCTGCATGAAACCGGCCGGGCCGCAAAGGAAGAAATCATAGTCATCAAGCGCAAGCGTCGCGCGGAAAAGATCAGCGTTGATGCGTCCGAGATGGACGTAATCCAGCCCTGCTTTTTCACCGTCTTCAGCACCACTCAGGACCGGAAGATAAGCGATCTTTCCACCACTCGCGTCGGATAAGGCACGAAAATCTTCAAAGAATGCCCTTTCCCCAGACGTTTTCGCTGCGTGAAAAATTGTGAGCGGCCGGGTATGGCGGGTCCGCGCGCCTTCATAGATGACCTGGCGCGCCATCGAGATCATGGGCGTAACGCCAACCCCACCTGCGATGAGAACAGCAGGGCGTCGCTCGTCGGTATCGACAAAAAAGTCGCCCCGGGGTGCCCGCACCTCAATGAGGTCACCAACCCTGAATGCGTCATGCAAGTGGCGAGAGACCTCTCCATCAGCTTCCCGTTTAACAGAAATGCGGTAAAGCGGATCGGACGGCGCAGACGATAAAGTGTAAGTCCGGATCACCGGCTTAACCGCTCCCTCTGGCGTGACGCCTATCGTCAGATATTGTCCGGCCTGAAACCCGGCAAGTCCTTCACCGTCCTCAGGCTCAAGATAGAAGGAACGAATAACGGCACTCTCATCCACCATTCGCACAATGCGAAACGGCCGCCATTCATTGCGCTTTTCTTCCGCCGCGAGGGTTTTCTCGGCGCTCTCCCAATCACCGGTTAACAGCGTGTTTGCGGAATAATCGTTGAACGTAAAACGGAGGGCCGTGGCATCGTCTAACATCAGCCCACGGGTCAGGTGGAAAACAATCGCCCGCTCCGCACCCCTGAACGCTCCGACAAGCGGGTCGTCATCCCAGAGAATCTCCGTAGTTCCCGTCAGCATCAGGATACGACCCGTCTCGAAATCGACAAAGGTAAGACCGGCTTTCGGGTTGAGCAGAAGGTTTCCGAGCGTGTTGTAATGATTGTTGCCCGCGTAATCGGGAATAATCAGCCGGTCTCCATCGATCTTAACGAAACCGGGCTTCCCACCGCGATGAGAGGCATCAACGCCCTTGGCGACATCGCCGGTCTCATCGAGAAGAGCGCTTGCAATAAAGAATGTGTCAGCCTTCGCAATCAGGCATTTCGCGTCATCATCGAAATGCTCGAGGGAAACGGGATCGCCAGCTTCGGGAAAGTCCTCCGGCGCACGTTTAAAGTCGAATGCACGCTTCTGGATATATTGCGGGCAGTTCCCGAATGACTGTCCGACTGAAAGGTGAACACCGTCAGCATTGGTTCCCGAGATCGTCACATTCACGCGGTTCCTGCGGCGGCTCGCAAATTCAAGACCAAGAAGGCCAAGCGGACGGCCTTCCGTCAG
>JBCDCZ010000288.1:0-5896 GCA_039180865.1 Pseudomonadota bacterium
AAAGGCCGGACCACCGGAGTTGCCTTTGTTGACGGCTGCGTCAATCTGCAGGAAATCGTCATAAGGTCCGGCACCGATATCACGGCCGCGAGCCGACACGATCCCGGCGGTCACTGTCCCACCAAGGCCGAACGGATTGCCAATCGCGACCACCCACTCACCCACCCTGGTTTCGTCGTCAGTGAAGTCGACATAAGTGAAAGTTTTGTTGGAATTCACTTTCAAAAGCGCGAGGTCGGTACGCGGATCGGCACCGATCAGATCCGCGTCGTAAGTGTTGCCGTCATCATCAATGATGGTGAACTCGGTGCCTTTATCAATGACATGGTTGTTGGTCACCACAAGCCCGTCTTCCGAGATAAAGAAACCAGAGCCCTGACCGGTCGCAAAGCGGCGGCGCTGCGGTGCGTTCTGACCACCTTCCGGTTGCGCAAAGCGGCGGAAGAACCGGTTAAAAGGATGATCTTCCGGAAGGTCACGAAAGCCTGGAATGTTCTCGAACGGATTTTCACCATTGTAGGTGAATGTGTTTGTCGCGACTTCGGAGCGGACCCTGACACTCACCACTGCCGGTGTCACACGCTCCACAACTTCCGCAAAACCGAGATTACGTTCGCCCTCAACCCGAACAGGCTCCGCGACGGCGGAACCGGACAGAGGCAGTGTGCCGGTCGCAACACCAGCGCCCGCAATGGCAAGTGCCGCGGTACCGAGAATTAGCGTGCGAAAGCGTTTCTTGAAGGCCCCTTCATAAGAGGTTTGTTTCGTGTTCGTGTCAGTCGATGACATGGTCAATGCAGCTCCTGAGTTTCCAATAGTCCAGTGACTAAATGACGGCCCGATTCATCAAGCGTTTGATGGAAATATAGGAACTGCAAAATTACACGAACCTTTCGGCCACATTAAACTTCTGTAATGTCGCCGTCGGACGGCGGTTGCCCAATTAACTGATCACTTCGGTAATCACAGCCGCGCCTTTCTCAAGCGTTCTGTGAACCGGGCATTTATCAGCAATTTCAAGGAGTTTCGCCCGCAACGCATCGTCGATCTCACCGGCAACGGAGATCTTGCGCTCAAAGCGGTCGATCTTCCCGCCCTTTCCGACGAGTTCCTCCGCGCAATCACGGCAATCATCCGCGTGAACTTTATTGTGGTTTACCTCAACGGAAATACGGCCAAGGTCGATTTTCTTGAAGTCGGCATACATTCTGAGCGTCATCGACGTGCAAGTCCCGAGTGACGCGGCAAGATAGTCGTACGGGCCGGGGCCGGTGTCGAGACCTCCAACCTTGACCGGTTCATCTGCGAGAAGATGGTGTTTACCGGAACGCACTGCGTTTTGAAACTTTCCCTGCCCGGTCTCAGAAACAAGGACGCCACCGTCATGATCAATATCAGCGCTCTGTTCTCCGCCCACGAACCGGGTTACCCAGGCCGCAATCACCGTTGCGGCATAAGTCGCATCCTCTGGGCGCGTCAGCAGATGGTCCGCATTATCGAGTGAAACGAAACTCTTTGGGTGTTTGGCCGCTGAAAAAATATCGCCTGCGTTTTCGATCCCGACAGTCGCATCGACCGGTGAATGCATAACCATCAATGCTTTTTTCATCGAGGCTGCGCTTTCGGTGACACTTGTTTCTTTCAAGTCGTCGACGAATTGCTTCTTGATCGTAAAAGGCCTCCCGGCCAGTTCGACCGCGGCCTCCCCCTTCTCGTTGATCTCGTCGAGATGGGCACCGAAATTGTGAACGACGTGATAGGCGTCAGCCGGGGCACCGATCGTGACGACGGCCTTCACCTCCGGAATGTGTCCGGCGGCCGAGATGACTGCCGCGCCGCCTAGCGAATGACCGATCAGGATCGATGGCGCCTCAAAGGCGTCACGCATGAAATCGACGGCACGCAGAAGGTCGCTGATGTTCGAGGAGAAATTCGTATTTGCAAATTCACCATCACTGGACCCGAGGCCAGTAAAGTCGAACCGAAGCACCGCAATGCCTTGAGCTGAGAGTTCGGAGGCAATACGCTTTGCGGCGAAAATGTCTTTTGAACATGTAAAGCAATGGGCAAAAAGGGCGTAGGCACGCACCGGCCCCGTTGGCAGATCCATTCGTCCGGCAAGTGCAAGACCAGACGATCCGTCGAAACTGACTTTAAGGGGGGAGGCCATAATCTCTACTCCTTGGTTCGGAAACGAAAAGTGGTGCCGGCTGGGTCTAAATATCGGCGAGGACCCGATCACGCTATATCCCAACGCGACGACCCTCTGCCTGCAACTGGTGAAACTTCATTGAAATACAAGCCGGGAAATCGCGCAACGCTTTTGAAAAGCGATCACATTAGGGCGCGTTGACCGTTAGTTTGCTTCGACAAGGATCCAGGAGCCCTGATCGTCTCTACAGGCAACATTGCGCACGGAACTGCGCGCGCCATTGTTTGGAACAATGTGGGTGATGTCACGACATCCCCGACCATTTACGGAGTAATCGGGGCCCGGAACGACTTCACCGGCGGTGCCGGTGCGCGGATTACGCCAGGCAACGGCTGTGCCCGTTCTCCCATTGTCGAGTGCATCGGTCTGGGCTTTACGAGCAAAGGGCGCGTCATCCGCGGCGAGCAAGTTTCTGACGGCAGGCGACAGCCTCAATCCCAGATCTTCAGATTGTTGAACCGGCTCAGGTGGAGAACTGCGCCCAAATGTGAAGCCATCCGGGCCGATACACCCCGACAAGGTGAACGAGGCAGCCAAAAGCAGCGCAAGGCGTGACACCCGCGGGGCCAGAAAATCCGTTGTCAGGGTGCCCTTCCCACCCATCGGTGCTCTCCATCAAGTTTCGGGGGCACCTGGAACCGGGAAGGTTAAGGTCGCCCTCAGGCCGCCATACTTCGAACGCGCCATGACAAGGTCTCCGTCATACGCATTAACGAGATCGCGGACAATCGATAGACCGAGGCCGGAACCAGGCTTTTCCTGATCAAGCCGCTCGCCGCGCTTCACAGCGCGCGCCTGTTCGTCCTCCGTCATCCCGGGCCCGTCGTCTTCGATATCGATGACGAGCCCTCCTTCCTTTATTGAGCCTGAAACGTCAACCTTGGTTTCGGCCCACTTGCAGGCATTGTCGATCAAATTTCCGAGCGCTTCTTCAAGATCACGCACTTCACCGGCAAACTTCAAGTCGACTGGCAACGCTACCGAAATCTCCAACCCCTTATCACCATAGACCTTCCGCATTACCCGAACGAGCCCGTCGATGACCGGCTTGACGGGATGCGCCATGGTGAGAACGCCGGATCGAGCGATAATCTGAGCGCGGTCGAGGTGGTAGTTCACTTGCGCCTGCATGGCATTGGTCTGCTCTTTGACCATCTGGGAGAGCGGTGTATCGATGCCATTTGCTTCATTGCGCAAAACGCTGATCGGCGTCTTAAGAGCGTGGGCAAGATTGCCAACATGGGTGCGGGCGCGTTCCACGACTTTCTTGTTGAAGGCAATCAGCGCATTGGTCTCGCTCACGAGCGTCTGGATTTCGCTCGGAAAACTTCCTTTCAGGTCCTCCGAACGTCCTTCGCGGATATCATTGAGACCTTGTGCGATCCTCGACAATGGACGAAGGCCCCAGCGCACCTGTACAAATGTGGAGATTGCGAGAACAAGACCGAGGGCCGCAAGTGTGAGCGCGATACGCTGGCGAAACACGGCGATGTCGCGCTGAATATCGCTCGCATTTCCGGCAACGACAATCACTACCGGATCGCCACCATCTACGATAACGTCTCGAGCGATCATCCTCAGCGAGTTTTCTGCCGGGCCGGTCGCGTAGAAGGCAACCACACCATCTTCATTTGGCGTATGGTCGGACAGATCAATCGGCGGCAATTCTTCGGCGAAGAGTGATCGGGACGCGAGAATGATTTCTCCATCGGCTTTCGCAAGATGCCAATACCACCCGGACAGGATGAGTGAAAACCTCGGTTCCGGTAAGGTAGGCGCTAGCATGCGCATCGGGTCGCCGGCTTCCGCCTGTGCTGCGACAAGGATCTTTAAATAGACGTTGAGGCGATCGTCGAATGCGCTCTCAACGCTGCGCTTATAGACCGCGGTCAGAAGAAAACCGGCAATGACGAGACCAAGCAGGCTCCACAAGACCGAGGAAAAAAGAAGCCTGAGTGCAAGGGAATTAGGAAGCATCCGGCTCGCTCAACCGGTATCCCATGCCACGGACCGTCTCGATGATGTTGACACCAAGCTTCTTGCGCAGACGTCCCACAAAAACTTCAATCGTATTGGAATCGCGATCGAAATCCTGATCGTAGAGGTGCTCGGTCAGTTCAGTGCGAGAAATCACACGATCCGGGTGATGCATCAGATACTTTAAAACACGAAACTCGTGTGAGGTGAGCTTGATGACGTCGTTGCCGTTGGTTACCCGGCTTGTTTTGGCATCAAGACGGACTGGACCGCAGATGAACTCGTTCGATGCATGACCGCTTGCCCGACGCGTGAGTGCGCGCAGGCGAGCGAGGACTTCTTCCATGTGGAAGGGTTTGGCGACGTAATCATCAGCACCGGCATCAATTCCCTGAACCTTGTCGCTCCAGCGGTCACGGGCTGTCAGGATCAACACCGGCATGTTGCGCCCGTCACGCCGCCAGTCCTCAAGCACGCTGATGCCATCTTTGGTTGGCAGACCTATATCGAGAACGACCGCATCGTAGGGTTCGGTATCGCCAAGAAAGTGTCCTTCTTCGCCGTCTGCTGCCGTATCGACGGCATAACCGGAATCAGTGAGGGCGGTCACCAGCTGACGGTTCAGATCTTCATCGTCTTCCACGACCAAAATGCGCATGTCCCTACTCCGGTCTTGCTCTTATTTCACGATCTGCGCCCAAGGCGAACGCAACAGAGATCTCTCAATCTAGCGGCCAACAACCCGCCCGCTTCTTGCATCAGCCATGACCCGTGTCGCAGAGCCGTTCGATCTCAACACGGTCAGAATATATACAAGGCGGTTGCCGCGGCGACAAAGATTTGCACCGACAACTTCCCCGCCGGTCGTGCGGCGGACGTTAGCAGATACACGGCTCAGAGGTGACGCCTGGCCGTTCTTTACGGCTTTGCGGGCCTCTGCCGGATTGAGGCAGGACTGGGCATGCGCATCCGACACGACCGGGCTAACCGGCGCGTTGACCGCACCAGCCAGGAAGATCAGGCAAAGCAATGCCGAGAATTTTTTCAAATACCATTTCATGCGCGGGAAAATGACGGACAATCACTGAATGAATGCTGAATAGGCCAAGATGCGCTTTCGTAATGCTTCTTAGCACGCAAGAAGAAAGACGACAGCGTTAATTTAATCTTCAGTCCGGTATCCACATAGACTGAACCGGGGAATGAAACGACCGTTGCCATTCGTCGACATCAACAGGGCGCCGTGCTAGCTCGCGGTGCGTTCATAGGGATTTTCCGCCGGCCATATCGCCACATAATCTTCGTAGTCTTCGACCTCGACATCGTCTTCGCTCACCGTCAATCCGCGCACAGAGATGCCTGCAAGGTGGACTGTTTGCGGGTCGCCGGAAACAAGCGGATGCCACCAATAAAGATCCTGTCCTTCGCTGATAAGGCGATAAGCACATGTGGCAGGAAGCCAGGAGAGCGTTCGAACTTTCTCAGCCGTCAACTGAATACAATCGGGGACCCGTTCAGAGCGGTTTTCATAGTCGCCACAACGGCAGCTCTCCTCATCCATCAGCGAGCACGCGACATTCGTCCAGACGATCTCGCCGGTGTCATAATCCTCAAGTTTGTTGAGACAACACCGGGCACACCCGTCACAAAGCGATTCCCATTCCGCTTGCGACATCTCTTCGAGGGACTTTTCTGGAAAGAAAAGTC
>JBCDCZ010000289.1:0-5883 GCA_039180865.1 Pseudomonadota bacterium
TCCGTTCCGGAGAAATTGACGAAATCGCCGTCCGCAAAACTGGCAGCACTTGCCGTATTAAGCTGATCGAAGATCGAGCGGTCAAAGGAGCCCGACCAGTCGATGGTGATGCGGTCCGTCGGTTGCGAGCGCAGCGAAAGCCGTCCACCAAAGTCATTCGTTTCAAGGGTTTCTTCCGCAAGATTGGGTGTTTCGATAAATCCGTCGTTGAACTTGCCGAAAGCGACAAGGCGCGCTGTCAAAAGCTCATCCCCCGTGAGGGAACCGTTGAGGACCGCCCGGCCCGTTGCATTCGGAAAACTGCCGCCAACAAGCTCCACCGAGGCTTCAAAGTCCTCGGACGGCTTCTTTGTGACAAGATTTACCGCCCCGCCGATCGTGCCGCGCCCGAATGTTGTCCCCTGGGGACCGAATGCCACTTCGACCCGTTCAAGATCGAGGAGGTTCGGATCGATACCCGTCGAGGTTCCGTTCGGATTGAGGATCACCTCATCAACAAAAATCCCATTCACCGGGCCGCTGGAAGCACCCGGAATCAGATCGGAAAAGCCCCTGATTGAGATGATGCTGTCGGCTGGCGAAGACCCGCCGGAGAAATTCACATTACCAAGGCGCTGGGTATAATCCCGAACGTCATTGATATCCGACTTCTCCAGTTCCTCATCCGTCAGGACCGAGACCGATCCTGGAACATCCTGCAGATCTTCTTCGAACCGTCTGGTCGTGATTGTAATTGTATCGAGAAGCGTTTCACCGTCAGCATTTTCATCGAAAGAGACGGTCTGACCGAGAACAATACTGTTTTCCTGAAGCAGCCTTGCGTTGATTCCTGTGCCGGCAAGGATCCGGTCGAGGGCTTCAGCGGGTGTCATGGTGCCCTGGACCGCATTTCCCGTCTTTCCGATAAGGATCTCGCTTGCCGCACTGACATGAAGACCGGTTTCCTGGCCAAGTTCGGCAATCGCCTCCGTGAGCGATTGTGCCGGAATATCGACCGGCTGATCGGTCTCTGCTTGCGCCGATAAAGGCAAAAGGCTTACGCAGGCGGTCAGAAACGCCGCCCCGACATGCGTCAGATCCTTGCTCATAGTGTCCCCTTTAGCGAGCGCCCCCAACCGGCGCTTTTTCCCTTTTGCCCTTACGACGAATGGGGATCTGATTTTTAAAGGGGTGGAATCGATTTTTTATTGAGCCCCGTTTCCTTGAGGCAGAACAAGCGTCGTCAGAGGCTCGGCAGCGATGATCCTCGCACCGCGGGACGCTGCGAGCGTTTCAAGCGCAAGCAATGGATTGCTGAGATCGAACGTTCCCGTGACCGGAAGATCGGCAAGATTATCATCCAGTATAAAAAGCCTACCGCGCAAGCGCCGTTGGATGACGGCCGCGACATCTTCAAACCGCATGTCTTCGGCAAAGAAACGGTCGCGCCGCCACATGGCGATCCGATCCCCATCGGCCTTGTCAATTACGGGAACGGTCCCCTTTCTCCAAGTCAGCCGATCACCTGCTTCAAGCATCGTGTTGGTTCCTGAAATTTCAACGGAAACGATGCCTTCCGAAACGGTGACAGATACCCCGTCTTCATGAAGCGCTGTTTCAAATGCGGTGCCGACTACTGTCACCATCACTTCGTCCGCCGTTACAACAAAGGCGCGCGTTCCTTTGTCGACATCAAAATATGCCGCACCTTTCAAAAGGCGGACATTACGGTTTCCAGTCCCGGTTTCATCGACAAGCGCGGAGGACGCATCGAGATCGACCCGGTCCCCCGAGGCAAGGACAACGGCCCTGGTTTCGATTCCCGTTTGCACATCGGCAATAAGGGCGATTTGCATCGTGGGAAACACACCATAACCGAGCGCCGCAACGATGAAGATCAGAACAATCGTCGGCAGGCCACGCGATTTCTTGCGCGTCCCGGTGGCCGTCCAGGCCCTGGCAATTTTTTCAAACGCCGCCCGCTCCGCGCCGCCCCTTTCTAGAAATGCATCACGGGCGTTTTGCGCTGTCGGATCATCCGGCGTTTCGCTCAGGCGCAAAAAGATATCCGCCGCCTCTTCCAGAAGTTTCTTGTCTTCGGGCTTTGCCATAATCGCCTGACTGGACTGGTTTTCGTACCGGTATGGACGGTCCTGTCACCGTTCCATCTCTCGCTTCACCGACTTATGTTTCATTGTGCTCCTACCCTGCAAACGAACGGGGCGCGAGAAAATCAAGAGCTTCAGGCGTCAAACGTCGTCACCGAGGTGAAGCGCGATATGAACGAGCGCCGAGCGCACCAGTTGATGGGCGCGCTGTGTCGAAACATCAAGTGCCGTGCCGATCTCCGCACAGGTCATGCCCTCGATGCGGTTCATGTAAAGCGCATGTGCGGTTCTGCGCGGCAAGGTGCCGATTGCCTTCATGACGATTGCAAGATCCTGTCGCGAAATGACGATCCGCTCGGTATCGGGAGCTGTGTCTGAAAAAAGGCCAAGATAATCGAGACCGTGTTTTTCCGCCTTTTGCCGGCGCAACCAGTCCCTGCAAAGATTGGCAACGATGCGATTCAGGATCGGCTTGATCCGATCCGTCGGGTAGGAGCGCGATCCCCACCGCAACCAGCTGTCCTGTACGAGTTCTTCGGCGATTGCCGGATTGCGGACAATCGATTGGGCAAGGACCATGAGTCTTTCACGTTCCGACAGGAATGTTTCGAGACCGTCTTCGTCCCTGTGCGTCTTGTTCACCATCGCTCTTGCTCACCAGACGGCAGGCCGCGCGCATCAGATTTCTGCGCGGCCTGTCGGGATTGCGGTACTGCAGAGCCTTCGGACTATATTTGATGCGAACGCTGCCAGTCCCATTGATCGTGCGGCAAGCGTCTAATTGTCGACTCTGATTGTCAAGTTTTAGCGCGCCGGATTCTTCCATGAAAACAGGCTATTCGCCGCTTCGCTCAGCGACTGTTTCTCAGATGCAACAAGCACGCAATTGGGTTTTGGACTGGTCCTTTGGGCAACCCGATGCTCCGAAGGAGGCAAAAGATGGCAGACTGCCGACCGCATATCGCCCGGCAGAAAGGCGTAATACCCTGTCTATTAATCGGCGCGGCTCGCACCGTCATCGCCTGGAACGGCATGTTTCGATCAGGAGCCGACCAGAGCGTAACAGATCCGTAGTCAAGCCCGACCTATGAGATGATGGTCAATCCGGCGTCAGCGCAAAAGCTTGCCTGGAACATGCAATCCTTCCTGAACCAGTTCAAAAAACCGGGACGTGGCGACCCTTCCGCTAATCCGGTCTCCGGGATGTTTGCCGATCCGACAACGCAAAGCGTTACGATCAGCGTGTTCTCACCGAATGTCCTGAGCTTCATGGCAGGACCTATGGCCTCGATTGTCGGGCGGGGTGAAACGATCCGATCGGTCACCGGATGGGGGCCGAACGGACGCGCTGCCATTGATGTGATGCTTCCGGGCGTCATTGCAGCGGATCTCAGCGAGGGCGAAACCTATGGCGCGATATCGCTTGCCCCTGGCGGCGGCACATTACCGCTTGCCGGTCACTGGCAAGGAAGCGGATCGCGTCAGGGCGTTCCGATCGGAAAGTTCACCCAGGTCATTGCCGGGAAGCTTCAGGGCTCGGTCACGATTGAAAAGATTGAAGGCGACCGCGTGATTGGTCGCTTCAGCGTGTCCGGGAAAGGCAAGGTTGGGAGGCGGACGACCAAGGTTTACGAGACCAAAAACGAACTTGGCATCGGTCTGGTGGATAAAATTGACTGGGAGGAGACAACATCCGACGTTCCGGTCGGCGTTTTCGGCCGCTTCAAAACCCCATCAGTCGTGGATGGCATTAAACGCTTTCAGAACGGCATGTTCGTTTCCGTGAAAGCGCAGACGCAGCAGTGATCTAAGAGCCGCGGAAGCGGTTGCGGATTTCAGACACGACCACAAGGACGACGAGCAGGATCGCGGTCGCCATATAGGCGACCGTGTTGATCACGAAGAAGACGTTGAGCATCTCCATCCCGCCTTCCGGGATGTTCCGGCAAAGGCCGGGTGCGCTCCTCCCGCCGCATATTTTCGAAAGGACCCAGAGCACGGTGAAGACGGTTAGAAAATAAAGCCCGCTATATCTGAGAAGCCTCCGCGTCACGGCACGTGTCACCTCGCCTGCGGCGGCAACGGCAATCAACGGCGGCACGAAGAAGAAAAGGATCAGCGGGTCCATGGTGCTGGTGTTGGTCTTGGTCGTGGTTTGGGTCTCGGCCTTTGTCTTGGCCTGGGTTTGGGAGCACTCGGTCGGCGGTCTCGGTGTTTTGCTTAAAGATCCATAGACAATATGGCGCCCGTACGGAACGGGGGTCGTGGATTGGGCGGGCGCTGGGATAAGGATCCTTGTTATTGATCAAGTCTGTTCCAGACTTGCTTTGCTGCCCCCCGCGTCAGGCCCGGGGAACGAAGTGGAGGTGTATAAGGCTTTCCAGTGGGCCTTTGTTTTCTTGGATCCCCGAACCGGATCTTTTTAAAGACAAGGCTCTTTCCTCCCGTTTCCCGGGCCCAGAAAACAAAGGGGGCCGGGATCCAGAAGCAGGACCTCCGCTTGTTCAGGCGTGGGCAGGAGACTTTTTCCGGTGTGCAAGCATCGGATTGCGCCCGTCCCGCCCCACTCTTTGAGTTCTGGGGGGGAGCGGGCGCAAACGCTCTCCTCCCCGAAATTGAAATGGGGGACGTCCGCACGCCTCATATTGCAGTACACAAGCCGCCTTCTAAACGCCAATACCGCGTCCTGACAGATTGTCTCCTGGATGTGGGGAGCTTTCGCTGGCCCCCGGGTCGGAGCCCGGGGAACCAAGTGGCAGGGTATGGGCTGTTCTGGTGAGCCATGTATCTTTGGCAGCCCCACACATTGGATGTCTGCGTGTTCACGGTTTTCGCCCCCCCGTTTCCCGGGCCCAGAATACAAAGGGGGGCCGGGATCCAGTAACGAGCAGTCCGCTTGGTACGGAGTGAGCTTTGGTGGCCGTCCGGTGCGCAAGCATCGGATTGCGCCCGTCCCGCCCCAGATGGGCGGGCGCATTCGCACCCACCCTCGGGCCGGGCGAGATCCTCTTATCAAGAAGGCTTCATTAGGATGCGAGAGCTCCCCTTCATGCGGACCACACGCGAAACCGACCGAAGTGCCTCGCCGCCAGCAGCCCAAAGAACCGGCCGGAAAGGGAACTCAGCGCCGAAACATCCCGTGGTAACAGCGCCCGGCAAAACGCCCGGCAAGCAGGCTCATTGTCAAAATGAGAAGCGGTGCAATGAAGAAACTGGAAAACACCGTGCTCCAATAGAGTATTGCAAAATTCGGGCTGCCATCTGGCGGAGGCGTTTGTCCGTAAAGGACCGCACAACAGAATAGGCCTGTGAGCAGGAAGCACAATGCTCCGACGACCGCCTCAACAGGTGATAGGTCGTCGAGGTCACGGCCGTTGTGCGCATAATAGGCGAGAGAACCCAAAAAAACGGCGCTGTGGATCAGAACGATCGTCGTTCCGTAGCCGAGTGATGCAATGCTGTGCAAAATGATATCCCGCATCGTCTCACCGCCGAAACCAGAGTCTGTCGCACCGTCCGTCGCAGATATCCGTCAGCCCGCAATTACAAATCTTTTGTCCTTGCGAACCCGAAACGCCGCCCGGCTTTTGCCCCCGAAACGCGTGGTAGAGGCTGCGCCCGATTAAGCGGCCGGTGAGAAAACTCGATGTCAGTGTGATGAGCGGCAGGATGAAGCCGGTGACTGCGGAAAAGATGATGAACCACGCTGCCACATTGCCCTGTTCGGCCTGCTGGTGCTGGCCGCTCATGACGATCACGAAGACACCGAATGTCAAAGGCACACTCAGAACGCCAA
>JBCDCZ010000290.1:0-5797 GCA_039180865.1 Pseudomonadota bacterium
AGGCTTCGGCCCGCATATGCCAGGTTTCGACCAGGTTCCATTCGGCGATCACGACGCCTTAAAGGCCGCGATCACTGACCACACTGCAGCAATCCTGATAGAACCCATCCAGGGCGAAGGCGGGATCCGGACCGTTCCACCGCAGTACCTACGCGGACTGCGCGAGTTATGCGACGAGCGCGGCATGCTCCTGATTCTCGATGAAGTGCAGTGCGGCGTCGGGCGAACGGGATATCTATTCGCGCACGAAATCGCAGGGATTACGCCGGACCTTATGGCCATCGCCAAGGGCATAGGTGGCGGCTTTCCGGTTGGCGCTTGCCTTGCCACGGAAGATGCATCAACCGGTATCACACCGGGTATCCATGGGACCACATATGGCGGCAACCCCCTTGCGATGGCCGTCGGGGCAGCTGTCCTCGATATCGTTCTTGGCGAGGGTTTCCTTGATGACGTGAAGCAAAAGAGCCTCATCTTGAAACAGGCTCTCGCTGGCCTCGTCGATACCAATTCAGATGTTCTCGAAGAAGTGCGCGGTGAAGGGCTTCTCTTGGGGCTTAAGACGCGTGTCCCAAATCTGGATGTGATCAAAGCAGCCCGTGACAATCATCTTTTGACCGTCGCGGCCGGTACGGATGTCATTCGCGTTCTTCCGCCACTGATTGCAACGGGAGAAGAATTCGATTTCGCACTCGCAGCCTTGGAAAAGGCCTGTTCATCCGTTCGCGAGGCGGCCGCCTGACCGATCACCCGCCAAGTGCTCAAGGCAGTCCATGCCGACCTTGAGCGAAGTCAACCGTTTCCAATTTCAATTTAGCTATTCAGGCGACCCGCGATGACTTCTCCTCGCCACTTTCTTGATCTGAAGGATTTCGACGAAGCGACCCTGAGCGGCATCGTCGCAGACAGCCGTTCCATGAAAGCGAACCGTCGCGCGAACCGCCCGCTTGACGGTAAGGTGCTTGCGATGATCTTCGACAAGCCCTCCACGCGGACGCGTGTCTCCTTTGATGTCGGCATGCGGGAACTTGGCGGCGAGACGCTGTTTTTGTCCGGCCACGAGCTACAGCTCGGTCGTGGCGAGACAATTGCCGACACGGCACGCGTCCTGTCGCGCTACGTGGACGCCATCATGATCCGCACCACCGCACATGACAGACTCATGGAACTCGCAGATCATGCAACCGTTCCAGTGATTAACGGTCTCACAGATGAAAGCCATCCTTGCCAGATCATGGCGGATATCATGACGTTTGAGGAACACAAGGGACCTGTAAAAAACCGCAGGATCGCCTGGTCTGGTGACGGCAACAACGTCTTGACATCTTTTATTCATGCGGCCGCCCGCTTCGATTTCGAACTGGCGATCGCGACACCACCTGAGCTGCGCCCGGACCCGTCTGTACTCGATTGGGCCAAAGGTGAAAAAGCACGGCTCGTTCTGACGAACGATCCGGAAGAAGCCGTTGCGGGAGCCGATTGTGTAGTCACCGATACGTTTGTGTCCATGGGCGATGACGAAGCGCAACGGCGATACAACTTGTTGATGCCCTATCAGGTCAATGACAGGCTCATGGCTGCAGCCAATGAGAGTGCGATCTTCATGCATTGCCTGCCTGCCCATCGCGGCGAAGAGGTCACTGCCTCGGTCATGGATGGACCACAATCAGTCGTCTTCGATGAAGCCGAGAACCGGCTTCATGTGCAAAAGGGCATTCTTACGTGGTGTCTGAGCGCCGGTTAAACTACCTTTTCCCCTAAGGGAGCCTAGCAATGCCTGCCGAAGATCCGGTGAAACGGGTAAGGGAACGCGCGGTGGACATCGACAGCATCGAGCCTGCGGGTGAAGATGCAGTTGTACCCTTCGCGATCGAAACACTCGACACGCGCGGGCGCGCCATTCAGATGGGGCCGGCGCTAGACCGTATTCTTTCGCGCCACGATTACCCGCCACCCGTTGCCCGACTGCTTGGTGAGATGATCGTGCTGACAGTGCTTCTTGGCACGTCGTTGAAATTCGAAGGTCAATTCATCGTCCAGACCCAGACCGATGGCCCGGTCAGTTTGCTGGTCGTAGATTTCCGCACACCCGGCGCAATCCGGGCTTACGCACGGTTTGAAAAAGAAGCACTTGATGCCGCCATAGCGGCTGGTGAAACGCAACCCGAGCAACTCCTTGGCAACGGCATTTTGGCAATGACGATTGACCAGGGTGTCTACATGAACCGCTATCAGGGAATGGTGCCCCTTGAGGGCAAGACCCTGGAAGAGGTTGCGCACGCCTATTTTCTGCAATCAGAACAGATCCCGACAAGGATCCGGCTTGGCGTCGCGGAACTCGTGAGCCCAAACGGAAATGGTGGCTCGGCATCGAGTTGGCGGGCGGGCGGCGTGATCGTTCAGTTTCTCCCCGAATCGGAGGATCGCATCCGGCACCGTGACTTGCACGGCGGCGACGGTGCGGAAGACATCGAACATGACGAAGACAACGCCTGGATCGAGGCACAGGCACTTCTTGCAACTGTCGAAGATCACGAACTCACCGATCCTGATATTCGTGTTGAACGCCTGCTGTTTCGGCTCTTCCACGAACAGGGAATCCGCCTGTTCGATCCTCAACCGGTTGAAGATAAGTGTTCGTGCTCTGGAGAGAAAATCTGGTCAGTACTCAATTCAATGACTGATGATCAGCTCGAAGAGGTCGTTAAAGATGGCCGCATCGAAGTGAAATGCGAATTCTGCGGCAAAGACTACTCAATATCGCCGGACAATCTCAAAAGGCGATAGGACCAGCCTCGTCAGCACGCCAGATCGACGTGCCGCGAAACAACCGGTCAGTGCCTGTTTTCGAAGTTCTATCGTCTGCGAAGCAGCTCTTTTTTTGGGCTGCTTCGTTTATCTCGTTTCTCAGGCAAGGTCCTTGCGAATCTGAGGCCAGTTGCGGTTTCCGCTACGAACATGGCCCGGAACATCAACCCGCCAGCGTGTCCGTACATTCAGGCTGAAATTGAGATAAAGGCGGCCATCGACGATATCCCACGCTTCCGGCACGGTTGAAGCAACGTAGCCATTCGCCACGGCCCATGCGCAGTATCCGCCAAAGGCAGGCGCGTATTTTGCCGGTGCCGCTTCGAAGGTGGCGAGATTTTCGGCCGATGCGAATGACCATTTTGCGCCATTCCACTCAGTCGTAAGGCTATTACTGCCCTTGACCGGCTTACCATCGGTGAAATAAGCGACCGGATCATAGCCACGGATCGCGCCACGGCGGTTGGCAAAAACAACACCGCGCTGTTTGGCTGTTGCAGAAAACGAAAAGAACGGAATGACGGCTGCTGCCGTACCGGCGAAGACAATGCTGCGTCTTGTGTGGTCCATCTTAGGCTCCTCTTACTCGCCCGGATTAGCTCGCGCCCAGATCCTGACATGTGATCACTGCAAGCTAACGAATCTGTGTAGGCATAATACCTGACCGCGCGCTTGGCCTCGAAACACATCCGCTAACATTCACGTTAGAACCGGTTGATCCAAAAGAGGGGCTCGCGTGAAAAACCGGCACATTTGATGGCTTGACAGATCACGGCCGCTGACCGATGGAGAGGGGGACCTGTCCTATCCTGGAGCCATCCTGGCAACGTAGAAACGCCAGTTGCTTCACGCGATTAGGGTTTCCTGCCGTTCCTCAATAAAGGCCCAGAAATGTCGCTCCATCACGGCCGTTCTCTGATTTCCATTCCAGGCCCTTCCGTCATTCCGGACAGGGTCCTAAACGCAATGCATCGCGCATCTCCCAATATTTACGAGGGTGAACTGCACGACATCACTCTCAGCCTCTTTGATGACCTGAAAAGCGTTGCGAAAACGAAGAGCGACGTCGTGATCTATATCGCGAATGGTCACGGTGCCTGGGAAGCCGCCCTCAAGAATACACTCAAGGCGGGCGATCATGTTCTCGTCCTCAACACAGGACGCTTTGCAGCCATTTGGGGCATAATGGCCGAGACGCACAATTATCAGGTCGAGGTGATGGATTTCGGAATGGCAGGCACCGTCGACCCCTCACAGGTGAGCGAGCGCCTTGCCGAGGACACGAATGAGACGATCAAGGCGGTCCTGATGGTCCAGACCGACACCGCCTCATCAGTGGTGAACGACGTGCCCGGTGTGCGGCAGGCCCTGGACGCAACCGGTCACGATGCACTCCTTATGGTCGATTGCATCGCCGGGCTTGCCTGCGATCCATACGACATGGACGGCTGGGGCGTTGATGTGACCGTCGCAGCCTCACAGAAAGGGCTCATGACCCCGGCGGGCCTTGCCTTCGTCTATTTTAATGAAAAGGCGGATGCCGCCCGCAACCGGGTGAACCCCGGAAGTTACTGGGACTGGCGACCGCGCGTTAATCCAGAAGCCTATTATCAACGCTTTGCAGGCACCGCACCGACCCATCACATCTTCGCTCTTCGAGAAGCACTCAATATGCTCGTTCATGAGGAGGGACTTGCGGCCTGTCTTGAGCGGCACCGGAGAATTTCGCGCGCGATTTGGCAGGCGATCGATGCCTGGGGCAAGGGCAGTTCGATTTCCCACAATATCCAAGAGCCGGAACTGCGCTCCTATGCGGTTTCGACGTTGAAAACAGGCCCCGGTGAAGCCACCCTCATTCGGTCATGGTGCGAGCGCGAAGCGGGTGTCACATTGGGGATCGGTCTTGGTTTCGGCGAACCCGGAACGGCAGGCTGGGACGGTCATTTCAGAATTGGCCATATGGGCCATTTCAATCTGCCAATGGCAATGGGCGTGCTGGGGGCCATCGACACGGCGATGAAAGCGCAAAACATTCCCCATGGTGATGGTGCGCTGGAGGCTGCAACACGCATTCTGGCGCAATAATTTCAAGACAGCTACATCCCAGTGGACAGCAACATCTTAATTTCTTCAGATACTAAATTTATCATGTTACAAAAATAGACGTACTCAATAGTAGACAATGCGTCTGGAAGTTACCTAATATACTGATCTGACGTTTGTAGTTGAGCGTCAGTATATATGTTCAGTTTCAAAAGGGCGGTGTACCATGGCCCGTATTCTTTTTGGACTTACCGTTACCTTAACTCTTTCTGTAACGGCGCAAATATCATCCGCAAATGATGAATTCTCATTTGGCTCGAATTCATCTGAGCTCGGACTTGATCTACCAATTGGTCAATCGGATCAAATGACAACTTCCGGTTCGGGTCAGAAAGCCAATTCGAAATCTTCTCTCGACACACTGTTTTCGTCAGGCGCTGCTCTCGGCTCCGCGGATGGATCGTCAGGTTTCGATTTTCAGACTGGGCAAAAGCCAGATCTGAAACTCTGCGATGGGTCCGACAAGAAAGACGGAGAGTCCTGTATCCAGGTCGGCAATTGAGGGCGCACTAGTGCCTAGTCAGTGATATGGAAAGACGCGAAATACCCATCCGCGATCTTTCCAACTCCGTTAAGGTCTTCAGCAGCGACACTGAGAATGAACTGTCGGTTGCCTGCGTAATAGGTCTGTGAGCGGTAGAAGAATGTGCGGCCTTGATGGCTCCCTTTAAGTACCGTTTCTTTTCCACGATAGCCGTCAACAACAATGTCTTCGCTTGAGACAAGCGATCCGTTGAACTGGCGGACCTGCCGCTCGCTCGACAATTCGAGAGCCGCCGTGATTTCTTCAGGTGAAAACGCCCCACGCTCGAAGATGATGAGGCTAAGAGCAGGCCTGATCACCTCCCCCGTAGACTTGAAGCGAATGACCTGGGCCGGTCCTGAT
>JBCDCZ010000291.1:0-5763 GCA_039180865.1 Pseudomonadota bacterium
CCCGGATGATCGGATTGGCCTTCTGGGGGCGAACGGAAACGGCAAATCGACGCTCGCAAAGCTTCTGTCCGGTCGGTTGAAAATCCAGTCCGGTCGCATGAAAGCGCATCACAACATGCAGATTGCGTATTTCGCCCAGCATCAGCTTGATGAATTGCGGCCGAATGAAAGCGCTTATGATCATGTCCGTGCGATGATGGAAAACGGATCGGACAACGTGACGGAGGCGCAGGCCCGGGCACGGACCGCTCAGATCGGTCTCGATGCGTCAAAAATGGACACGCCAGCGAAGAACCTTTCGGGTGGCGAAAGAGCCCGTCTTCTCCTCGGTCTCGCAACGTTCAACGGCGCGCATCTGATCATCCTGGATGAGCCGACAAACCACCTTGATATCGATAGTCGCGAGGCGCTCGTTCACGCACTCAACGAATACGAAGGTGCCGTCATCATGATCAGCCACGACCGGCATTTGATCGAAGCCTCCGCCGACCGGCTCTGGCTCGTCGCGGACGGCACCGTTCAACCCTATGAAGGCGATCTCGACGAATACCGCACCTATATTCTTCAAACCAAAAAGGCTCAGCAAAAAACGGGAGCTGAAAAGAAGTCGGATGCGGATCCGGCCAATTCCTCGGCCAGTGCCGCAGAGCGGCGACGGGAAGCGGCTGAAAAGCGCGCAGAAATCGCACCGCTCAGGGCAGAAATAAAAACACTGGAGAAGACGATCTCGGTTCTTCAGAAGAAGATCGCCCTTGCCGATGAAAAAATGGCAATACCGAATCTCTTCACCGATCATCCGGAGAAAGCGGCAGAACTTGGGAAAATCCGGGCGCGCCTCGCTCGCGAACTCGAAGATGCCGAGAACGCCTGGCTGGAAAAAAGCGAGGCCCTGGAAGAAGCTGGCGCTTGAAATGCGAACGCAAATTGGCGCTTTTTATTGATTCGGAACGGAGCCGCTACGATACTGAATACACAGTGCCGTTCGGCATCAGGAGTGCATGATGGACCAGACGATCGACCGCCTCATCAACGTTCTCCCGAAGGCTGAACTTCATCTGCACATCGAAGGAACCCTAGAGCCGGAGATGATGCTGGCTCTCGCCAAGCGCAACAATGTGACCCTTCCCTACGAGACTGTCGAAGATATCGCGAAGGCTTTCGAGTTTGACTGCCTGCAGGACTTTCTCGATCTCTATTATCTCGGCATGTCCGTTCTCGTAGAGGAGCGCGATTTTTACGATCTCACCTATGCCTATCTTGAGCGGGTCGCCGCCGACCGCGTGACCCATGTGGAAATCTTCTTCGATCCGCAAGCGCACATGGAGCGCGGCGTGTCCTTCGACACGGTCCTTTCAGGCATTAAGCGTGCCCTTGAGGAAGGTCACAAAGCCCTTGGCATTTCTTCAAAGCTCATCATGTGCTTCCTACGGCACTTGCCGGAAGAAAGTGCATTCGAAGCCTTTGAGTGCGCGTGTCATCACAAGGACGCAATTTACGGCGTTGGGCTCGATTCATCTGAACGCGGGCACCCGCCTTCGAAATTCTCCCGCGTCTTTAGGGCAGCGCGCGAAGAAGGCTTCATTCCTGTCGCCCATGCAGGTGAAGAAGGCCCGGCAGCTTATGTGAAGGAGGCGCTGGATGACCTCAAAGTCGCGCGGGTCGACCATGGCTATCGCGCCTTTGACGAACCTGCTTTGATTGCCCGACTAAGGGCAGAGCAAATGCCACTCACCATGTGTCCGCTGTCCAATCTGAGATTGAAAGGCATTCAGACCATCGGCGAAAGCCCGGTGAAAAAAGCCTTGGATGCGGGCCTCTTGGTAACCGTCAACTCCGACGACCCGTCCTATTTCGGGGGGCTATGTGAATGATAATTTCCGGGCGATTGCTGACGGTCTCTCGCTATCCCCACAGGAAATCATCCGGCTTGCGAAAAACTCGTTCGCTGCCTCCTTTCTGGATGATCGGGAAAAGCAAGAAAAGCTCGATGCGATCGAAAAGGAGCTCTGAGGTCTAGGCAGGCCGATGCCAGACTGCGAAACTGTGATCGATCACCCGGTCTCCTCGTGAAATCGAAAAGCGTTTATCCGATACCTGGGTCAGGCCAAATCGTTCGGGAAGGCGCAGGTTCTTTTCTTCAAGTGGCCAGGGCGGACCATCGGCATCGGCGCCATCGGGCCGGGTGCGACTGTAAACCAGAAGCGTTCCGCCCGGCGCGACGAGCCGACAGATGGCTCGTGCCGTCTCGTCAATGCCCTCCGGCGGCAGAGCTTGAAGCGTGTAGCATTCGTGGACCATATCAAATCCCTGAGTCCAGCTTTCGGGCGGATTGAATAAATCTGCGGTCTCGTAGGAAACGGCAGTTTCAGGAAAGCGTTTTTTAGCCCACGCAATCGCCTCTTCCGCAATATCGAAAGCAAATGTCGTGTATCCAGCGTTGTCGAGTGCTTCCGCGTTGTCGCCAAGCCCGCAGGCGATATCGAGCGCCCTCCTGCCCTTCCCTGGATGGTCGGCAAGGTAGGACAGAAGCTCCGGCTTCGCTTCGAGATCCGCCCAGGGAATGGCGGCTTCATCTCCAGCGGCCCGCTCATAGACCGCATCAAAAAAATGCCGACGGCCTGCTGCGTCCGGCGAATCGTTCCCGGGAAGCTCAGACAGTTTGGCGCGGGCGGCCTCCCGGCGCTTTTGGAAGTCTTCATCTTTTGCGTTCACGCCTTTTTCTCCCAGCCGCCACGTTCGTTCTGCGCCCAATATGTGACCTCGTGGCCAGCCTCCTTGTCGATCTTCCAACGGCTGCGCGCATGGGCAAGTTCCGCTTCGTCATGGCCGTTAAAGACATAAATCACGCGTTCGTAGGGCGAGAGATCGTTGATCTCGGTGCCTTCGATCAGAAACCGTATCGTCGCTTCGTTTGGATTTTCATCCTGATCGGTGAGAAAGATCGGCTGGTCTTCGGCGTTGCCATCGTCCCGGCTCCCGTGTGGAAGGAAGCTTTCCTCTCGGTAAGTCCAAAGCTGTTGGTTGAGCGCTTCAACCCGCGCTTCGTGGCCGGTTTGAACAACCACCCGCCAGCCGCGTTCAAGGCATTTTTCCAGAAGCTTCGGCAGGACGTTCTCCAGCGGCTCGTTCACAAGGTGGTAATAGAGGACTTCAGTCATGAGAACGGACAATTCCTGTGGGAAGCTGGCTGAATCTTTGGGTCTGTTGTTTCTGGACGCTAACAGGAAAAGCATGGTTTGTTTAGCGTGAGCGCGGTGGACAGTGCGAATCATCCGCGCTGCCGATCTGAAAGAAACACCCGTATGATTATGCGAAAAACCATCCTGCTTCTTTGCAGTCTTGCAATCGCTTCACTTGCAGCCTTCTCGCTTGCCAAGGCGGAAACGACAGTCACTGTACCGGTTGCCTTCTCAGTGCCTGAGCCGCCGGACTGTTCATTTCCCTGCGAGGAAGACTTGACCCTTCCTGACTTCGCGAGGGATCTCAATCTCATTGGTGAGCAAGGTCAGTTCTCGACCAACCTCACGCGAAAGGCGTTTCGACTGCGTCTTGAGAGTTGGCGGGAGCACGCAGAGGTCTATCGCCGGAGCGCAGAGTTTGCACTCAGCCGCGCAGAGGACTGGCGGGCGGCAAGGCTCGATCACCTTTTGAAGATTGCCTACTACGAGGAGCTCCTCACCGGATATCGAATCGCCCACGCGATCGACCGCGCAGGCAATGCTGAGTACGGCGAGGTTCGCGAGTGATCGCAAAGGCAGCGTTCAATCGCGCCGCCTGATGCCTTATTCGTAATTGTCGCGTACAAGCCGGTCGAGCAACCTCACCCCATAACCTGACGCCCAGGACTTGTTGACCTCCGTCTGCGGCGACCCCATTGCGGTTCCGGCAATATCAAGATGCGCCCAAGACGTGTCACCAACAAAACGTTTCAGGAATTGCGCAGCCGTTACCGATCCCGCCATTCGGCCGCCGACATTCTTCATATCGGCAAATTTGGAATCGATCATCTTGTCATATTCAGGGCCAAGCGGCATCCGCCAGACTTCCTCGCCCGTCGCGCGCCCGGCCCCCGCAATCTGAAGCGCGAGATCATCGTCATTGCAGTAAAGCCCCGCTTTATGATGGCCAAGGGCCACAATGATTGCGCCGGTCAGGGTCGCGAGATCAATCATGAATTTCGGAGAAAATTCGCGAGAGGTGTAGGTTAGCACGTCGCAAAGCACGAGGCGCCCTTCCGCATCAGTGTTGATGATTTCCACTGTCTGACCCGACATGGTCGTGACGATATCACCTGGTCTTTGGGCATTCCCGTCAGGCATGTTCTCGACAAGGCCAAGGAGACCAACCACATTCGCCTTGGCTTTACGGGCGGCCAACGCATGCATGAGACCAATCACAGCCGCTGCACCGCCCATGTCGCCCTTCATGTCTTCCATACCGGCACCGGGTTTCAAGGAAATGCCACCTGTATCGAAAACAACGCCTTTACCGATGAAGGCGAGTGTATCGGCGTCTTTGGCGCCGCCCATCCACTTCATCACCGCGAGACGCGGCGGACGGACAGATCCTTGCCCTACCCCGAGAAATGCGCGCATCCCGAGATCGGACATTTCCGCTTCATCCAGGATTTCGACCTCAACGCCGAGTTTCTCAAGCGCCTTGGCGTGATCAGCAAATTCCACGGGTCCAAGCACATTCGGTGGCTCGTTCACCAGATCGCGCGCAAGGATCGCGCCATCGATGACCCCGCTTTCGTGCTCCCAGGTTTCTGTGGCCGCTGCCGGGTCCTCCACCGCAACAAATACGTCACAAACCTTCGTTTCTTCGTTGTCTTCGTCCTTGTCCTTCTTCTTTGTTTTGTAGCGATCGAACTTGTAGGACCGGAGCTTCATGCCGCTTACGACATTCATGATCTGCTCAATGCTCATTGATTGATCGTCTGGTCGCTTTAAAAGGATCGTTGCCCGTTCAAGACCGCTTGACACGATCGCGCCGCCAATCTTGCCTCCAAGCTTCAACCAGTCCGCCTCAAGCATCTTGGTCGTGTCGCCGAGACCGATGATCATCAGCCGGTCACTCGCGACGCCTTCGGGTGCAATCAAATCAAGTGTCGAAAGCGATTTTCCGGAAAATTTCGTCGCATCGGCAGCTCTGTTGAACAAAGCTTCTGGAACAATGGCTGCAGCTTCTCCTGAAAGCGCGCGTTCTTCAGCGCACAGCAGGATGGTAAGCCCTTCCAAATCATCCGCCGTTGCGGAAAACGCAATATTGAATTCCATAATCAATCCTATCTCGGTCAGCCCTGTCGGAGCACCTTACGCGATCCAGCTGCTGCAGGTTTTTCGGGATGCGACGTCATCGATGGCTCAAACTTCGTACCCGGTTGGCCCATTCTGCACGGTGCCCTGTCCTTTACGGCGGTTTCAGTGCCGTCGGCAATGGTCAGTCCGATGGGAAAACGGCATTCCAACAATTCAGTGCTTCAAGAAAGGCTCTGCATTGTTTAGTGATCGCATATGGCCCAAAGCATGCTTTTTGCAAGCCTTTTCGGAGTGATCTAAGCGGTCTTGCTTAGACCTCCGCGGGCAGCGCCGACCCGGCAGACAAATGCCGCATATCCAATACGTGACATATCCAATGCACAAGCAACCGTGTTGCATTTATCCCGCAGCCACCACCACACTTATCCCGTCAGGCTTATGGCCTAAGTCCGTTTCTGTTAAGTTCTTGTTTACCCAGTTTGTTGAGACCACATTAGCCTTA
>JBCDCZ010000292.1:0-5760 GCA_039180865.1 Pseudomonadota bacterium
CTTCGAAGTACGGCGTTCCGAAAACAGCAACCAGCCCGCCGGGCAAACGTCCAGTCATCGCAATCATGATGGTGAGCTCATCCTGTTTCCCGGCGTGCGCGTCGAATATCTTGCCGAAGGGGTGGCCGAGCGCGCTCACGATGCGCCAAAGGTCCGCAAACGCAAACCATGATGAAAAGGATCGCTTCGTCGAGCCCTTCGTCGTTGCGTATTTCCCTTTCATAACGGCGCGAGCGATCGAGCGTGTTGCCGAAGAAGGTACGGCATGAAAAGAGTGATCGTGAGACCTGCCGTATTGACCACGCTGCTTGTCGTATCAACCGCCCTGTCAGCCTGCTCACGGCCCCATGGTGATTTCGGCCGCATCGAGCCGAATTTCCTGCACGAAACCGTCCTGCCGAAAACCGGCGCGCTAATCGCAAAGAGGCGCGGTGAACAGGTCTCCAATTTCCGTAAAACGGATGAAGAACGTAAGCTGGAAGACCTTTCCTGGAACATCGTCCGGCCATTGCATGTCGATGATTGGGTATCGGGTACACTGGTAGAAGGACGGCGCACCCGCGTCTTTCCGGAAATTGCCGACCGCCTCGATCATCGCGCCTATTTGTTCTATTTGCGCGCGGAACCGTTCCGTTCATCGGAGACCCGATGGGACCGTCTGATATCCGATATTCGGACGGATCAGGGGTTCGTTGCACCATTTTACGATCAAGCGCGGATTGTTTTCATCAATGACAGGCAGCGGGTCGCTTTTCTTGAAAAGAATGCCGAGGCGTTCGATCTTCCTTACCGGCAGTCTGCAAAAGCGCGGATTGCTGAAAACGAAAAGCTGATTGATGTCGCGCTGCAAAGCTTTCGTTTTCGCTTTCAGGCCTATGACCATGCGATACGGCGCCTGACGGTCGAAACACCGTCACCGCGTGCGCAGGTTGCCTTCGATGAACTCCAGAAATACGGCAAGATCATCGAGACCGGTGGTGATCGCGGTCTGCCCTTTTTCGACGAACCTGAACTTCTCTCGTCGAGGATTGTTGCCGAAGGTCCGCTTCCAGGCGATCTGAAGGATCCTGGAGAGAAACCACCGCTACAGAAGTAGCGATGACCTCACTCGCAACGGGCTTGTGACATCGCATCGATGATGATGCCGTCATAGGCGCTGAGCGGGCGAAAGATTTTGTAGATTGCAAACGCTTTGTCGACATCGAGTATGGCCTCGATCGTCGGATCATCCTCGCGCGCGAGGCGTTCCCGCTCAATCGCCTCTTCCAAAAGATCGGCGCGCTGCGCATCTGTGAGCGGCGGTGGAACCGGGAGCGGCGTTAACGGATCGACCGGTGCGAGGCGGTTTGGGTCTTCGATTGTCGGCAAAACTTCCTGGCGTTTCTTGCTGAGGTGATAAAGCTCAAGATCGAGTTCGCCGTTGCGGGACGCGCCATCATGGAGATTATAGATCATTTCCGCGTTTTCGTTGAAGATTGTCACATTCCAGAAACTTGTACTGGGTGGTGCCGCCATGGTGACCGGTCCGGTTTTCAGATTAAATCGGCAAATGGCGTAGACCATCGCTGGATCCGCAGTGCCGAGGAGGCGTACGGCGGTCGGGTGATCACCGATAAGGTGGAATTCCCTGTTGTCACCAAGTTGGGCCAACCGGTTCCAGACCTTCTGATCGGCAAAGTTCGGCAACGCGATTACCGCGCCGATATGAATAAGGGCGCCGAGCACGAGACTGACCAGAATGTAACGAATAAGGGTGGTCACAAGCAGACCTCCCGCTCAATCACTGGTGGCCTTACCGTATCGTCAAGGCCCCCGCTCGCAAGGGGGGTATCATAGATCCTTAGGACAAGTTCGAACCTGTTCGTTTCTTCCGAAACCGGCAGCCAGTTTCCTGGAAAAACACGCGCGCTGATCGTGACGGTCAGCGACTGATCTTCGTCCCATATGACGTCATCTGATGTGAGGTAACTGTCGAGTTCTGGTTGCCGGGGCTCTGTGGCGGTTGCCGTAAGCGTCCAGAGGCGGCCACGGGGAACAACACCGGAGATACGATACCGGCATTGCCCGGTGAGCCCGGCGCCGTCAGTGTCGGTTTTCGCTACAAGCGCGAGGCCCTCGGTCGAACTCATCCAGACCGATCCAATGCGGGCAAAGAGTGCCTTGCTGTATGGATCCGCTGTCGGTTCGCCCGCGACCGGCCAAGCCTCCCATAGTCCGACATCAACGGTGTTAAACTGCAGCCCTCTCTCGAGAGTCACAAGGGCAGACCCTATCCCAAGCGCCGCCGCGGTCAGGCTGACAATGATAAAGGATAGAGCAAAGCGCACTGGACCTTAATTGCTGCTTGCCGTTCGTTCTTCGCTCGCAAGATTGCCCCTAAGCGGTGCGAGCGCGGTATCGAACGATCCGTTTCGTGTTTTCAAAAGTGTGCCAAGGCCGTTCAGGATTTCGGTCGAGCGGGGCGATAGCACTTTCGGGTCTGCGATCGTGGCCGCATCTGTTCCATCGTTTTCTTCATCGACGCGTGCAACGGTCAGGTCGGCTTGTCCTTTTTCGTCGAGGAAAGGAATTGGACGGCTCTCAATGCCGCTGTGGGCAAATGTCATCAACTCCTTCCAGGTCATTGCCGGGAGACGCCCTCCGGTCAGCCTGTTGGTCGGCTCGTAATTGTCGTTGCCGTACCAGACTGCCGCCACATAATTGCCGGTGTATCCGACAAACCAGGCGTCGCGATAGGACTGGGTCGTGCCTGTCTTGCCGGCTGTCCTGCGATCATCAAGTTTGGCGCGTCGGCCGGTGCCCCATTCGGGAACCTGAGCGAGGATCTCATTCATTGATGCGACAGCGTCTTCGGATAGAACGCGCGGGCGCTCGAAACCTTCAGTTTGATCGATGATAACTTCGCCGCGTGAGTTCAGGATCTTTAAGAACGGCTTTGGATAAGCGCGATAGCCGCCATTTGCAAAGACCGCATAGCCAGTCGTCATCTCAAGCACATTGATTTCCGATGTGCCGATAGCGAGGGTCGGATCGTTGCGCAATTCGCTGGTAACGCCCATGGCTCGTGTCGTCTCGATGACCTTTGAGCGGCCAACCTTTGGATGGTGCATCAACCGAACAGGGACGGTATTGATCGACCGGACGAGGGCTTGGGTGAGCGTCACCGGCCCGGAATAACTCAGAGAATAATTCTTCGGAGACCAGTTCCCGATATAGACCGGCGCGTCCCGGACAACGGATCGTGGCGTGAATCCTGATTCCATGGCCGTGGCATAAACGAAGCCTTTGAAAGTGGATCCTGGAGAGCGGAGTGCATCGGTTGCCCGGTTAAACTGGCTCTGCCCGTAGTCGCGACCACCGACCATTGCGCGCACGAAACCTTCCGGTGTCATGATGACGGTCGCGCCCTGGGAAATGTTGAATGCTTCGCCGTTGTCGGTCAGGAAACGGCTGATTGTTCGCTCGGCATGCCGCTGGAGTGATGGGTCCAGGGATGTCACCACCGTCAGGACGCGATCTTCCTTGATCTTCAGTTTGGTGATCTCGTCATACGCCCAATCCATGAAATAATCGGGTTCGCGTCGGTTCTGCCTGTTTATAGCACTTGCCGGTTTCTGGCGTGCGGCAAGAACCTGGCCTTCCGTCAGAAAGCCGCCCTGCACCATGTTGGTAAGCACCTCATTGGCGCGCTCGCGGGCATTCGCAATGTTAATGTGAGGAGCATAATTGGTCGGTGCCTTGAACAGGCCCGCAAGCATCGCTGACTCTGCAAGGTTGAGATCGCCATAATGTTTGCCGAAGTAAAACTCTGACGCCGCAGGGATTCCGAATGCCCCCCCGCCGAGGTAAGCCCGGTTGAAATATAGTTCGAGGATCTCGTTCTTGGTTAGATTGTACTCGAGCCAAAGCGACAGGAACGCTTCCTTGATTTTCCGGGTCAGGGTGCGTTCGTTCGACAAGAAAATGTTCTTGGCGACCTGTTGGGTGATCGAGGAGCCGCCCTCAACCACATCACCGGCTTTTACGTTGGTTCCGAGTGCACGGGCAATACCGACGAAATCAATGCCAAAGTGGGTGAAGAATCGGCGGTCTTCCGTGGCGAGCGTGGCATTGATGAGATGATCGGGAAGAACGTCGAGATCGATTGGTTTGTTCTGCAGGACGCCCCGTCGCCCCAGCACGTTGCCTGAACGATCAAGGAAGGTAATTGAATAATCGTCCTGAGCGCGCCAATCAGCCTTTGTGGCATCGAACGATGTCTGGGCAAGCGCCAGCATAAGAAGAAGACCGACGGTTCCCCAGGTCAGCGCTTCGTTGGCAATTTCGACGGGTGCACGTTTCCATCCATATATCCGGAAGCGGCGCATGAAGCTTGAATAGCCGACCACAAGGTCGCGGCCAAAGCGGTATGTCCGGTAGAGTGTGTTGTCGAACGCGCCGTCGATCTCCATCAAACGGTCGGCAAGCCGACTGCGTCTTGTTTTCTGCTGGAATGGATCGTCCACCGCTCCGCCTTCCCGGTCTTTTTCGCGTGCATGACTCACATAGTATTTTCCGATAAGGATTGCCAAGTGGCAATACCGCCTCTTTTGGAAAGCATTTGATGGGATCCGAAGATTTCTGGAAGGAAAAGCCCCTCGAAGAGATGTCGCAAGCGGAATGGGAATCGCTTTGTGACGGGTGTGCCCGGTGTTGTCTTAACAAGCTTGAGGATTATGACACCGGCGAGATCGTCTGGACGAATGTCGCGTGCTCGCTGATGAATGAGGAGACCTGCCGTTGTGGCGACTATGACAATCGGTCTGAAAGGGTCCCGGACTGTATTCAGTTGACGGCTGAGAAAGTGCGGACACTCTCTTGGCTACCTGCCACATGTGCTTATCGCCTTATCAGCGAAGGACACGATCTTTATTGGTGGCATCCGCTTGTTTCCGGCGACCCGCAGACAGTCCATCTCGCAGGCATCTCTGTACGCGGATTGACCGTGAGCGAAGACGATGTGGAGGTCGAAGATTACGAAGATTATCTGGCGCTGTGGCCAGCGGAGAATCCTTATGAACGCACCGCGAGTTAGAATGCCGCCCATTGATATCGACAAACGACAACGCTCGTTTGGTTTCCTGGTTCAGTCTATGTGGATACCGGATTGAAGATCAAATTAACGCTGTCGTCTTTCTTCTTGCGTGCTAAGAAGCATTACGGAAGCGCATCTTGGCCTATTCAGCATTCATTCAGTGATTGTCCGTCATTTTCCCGCGCATGAAATGGTATTTGAAAAAATTCTCGGCATTGCTTTGCCTGATCTTCCTGACTGGTGCAGTCAACGCGCCGGTGAGCCCGGTTGTGTCGGATGCGCATGCCCAGTCCTGCCTCAATCCGGCCGAGGCCCGCAAAGCCGTAAAGAACGGCCAGGCGTCACCCTTAAGCCGTGTATCTGCTAACGTCCGCCGCACAACCGGCGGGGAAGTCGTCGGTGCAAATCTTTGTCGCCGCGGCAACCGCCTCGTATATATTCTGACCGTGTTGAGATCGAACGGCTCCGCAACACGGGTCATGGCCGATGCAAGAAGCGGGCGGGTTGTAGGCCGTTAGATAAAGAGATCTCTATTGCGTTCGCCTCGGGCGTAAATCGTGAAGTAAGAGCAAGACCGGAGAAGGGACATGCGCATTTTGGTCGTCGAAGACGATGAAGATCTGAACCGTCAACTGGTGACCGCCCTCACTGATTCCGGTTATGCCGTCGATACGGCAGCAGACGGC
>JBCDCZ010000293.1:0-5732 GCA_039180865.1 Pseudomonadota bacterium
CGCTTTTCGACCGAACGGAACGACCGGAAGGTTCTTGAGGCAGCGCGATCGGCAGACATCCACACCATGATCAGCCAATTACCGGACGGCTACGAGACGGAGATCGGCAAAAACGGTGTCTTCCTGTCAGGCGGACAACGCCAGCGCATCGGCCTCGCCCGCGCCCTTTATGACGAGCCGTTTGTTCTGGTTCTCGACGAACCGAACTCCAATCTCGACGCAACAGGCGATTCAGCCCTGCGGCGCGCGGTGATCGAAGCGCAAGAGCGCGGAGCTGTCGTTGTTGTCATGACCCACCGCCCCAGCACGCTTGAAGCCGTCAACAAAGTCCTCGTTCTCACCGACGGTCTGCAAACCGCCTTCGGTGACAAGGAAGACGTATTGCGCGCAACCACGAAAAACGTCCTGAAACCCCAAAGAATCCGGGCTCTTGCACAGCCCGGGAACTCCGAAAATGAAGCGAAGAGGAACGCACAATGAACGACCTCGTCCCCGTAGAACGAAGGGGTGACCCCGTCCCCACGCATACCCCTGAACAGATCATCGTTCGAACCCAGACAAGCGTAAAATGGTTCGTGCGGTTCGGCTTTCTGATCCTGACGCTCTTTGTCGGTGGCTCAGCCTATTGGGCCATGACGGCGAAACTCGATGGAGCCGTCTTTGCGCAAGCCTCCTTTGTCGTGGAGGGTCAAAAGAAGACCGTTCAGCACCTTGATGGTGGGATCGTCAGCGAAATCCTGGTGAAAGAGGGCGACTTTGTCGAAGCCGATCAGATCCTTCTGCGCATGGACAGCACAGACACTGACGTCAACCTCGATGTTTTTGGTGGTCAGTTCGCGGACCTCAGCGTGCGCCGTGCCCGTCTTCTCGCGGAACTTGGCGACAAGGCGCACTTTTCCCTCGCTGACCTCGGCACCAAGGTGACGGACACAGCCAACCCGCAAACCCTCAATCTGTCTTTTCACACCCAGAACCAGCTTTTTGTGACACGTCGCAATGCGCGCAAGAGCGAGGAGCGAATCCTCGAGCAAAGGATCGGAAGTCTAGTGCAACAGATCGATGGCCTTGAAGAACAAAGGGAATCGAATGCCCGCCAAGTCGACATTGCGAAAAAGGAACTGGCAACATTTCAAAAGCTCCTGAAAAAGCAATTGGTTCCCGCAAGCCGCGTTGCAGCGCTGGAACGTGAGATCGAACGATTACGTGGGCTTGATGCTGCGTTCAGAACAGATCAGGCGCGTGCGCATAACGAAATTGGCGAATTGCGCCTGACAGGTGAAAGCCAGAAAAAACTGCGCCAGGAAGCGATAACAGCTGAACTTTCCGTTGTGGAGACACAGCTTGGGTCGATTGAGCCTCAATATTTCGGCGCACTTCTCAGAGGCGAGCGGGTCGAGATCAAAGCACCTGCAACCGGAAGGGTCGTTAACCTCTCGATCTATACGAAGGGTGGTGTGATCCTGCCCGGCGCGCCGATCATGGATATCGTTCCGCTTGATAAGGATCTCATCGTCGAGGCTCGCGTCGAGACCGGTGATATTGAGAAACTCTATATCGGCCAAAAAACCCGGGTTCGTCTGACGGCCTTCGATCAGGCGGATGTCCCGGAGGCACAGGGCACGATCGTCGATCTGTCAGCCGACAGTATCGAGGATGATCAGACGGGAGCGGAGTATTTCGTCGCCCGGGTCAAACTCGATGATGAGCAGACCGCATCTGTGGCTTCCCTCGATCTCGTTCCCGGTATGCCAGCGGATCTCTTCATCAATACGGGTGAACGCACTGCGATCAGCTACCTTATGCAGCCTTTGAGCGACCGGATCGTCCAGACATTCATTGAATAGGCTCTCATCCAGAACTCAGACCCAAGAATCCGCTACCGGTTTTCATGTGCGCCTCACATGGTTAGACCGGCTGCGGGTGAGACCGGCGGGTTATAAACCGGGGGCGCCCAACCCGGGTTTGCCCGCCGGTCTTCCCTTCATCGTTAAGCGCCCCTTGAGGCGCGAACCACTCTCTATTCGACAACTTCTTTCGCCGCCTCCTTTAACCCCTCGACGAGGTGATCGAATACAATCCTGATCCTCTTGCTCGTCTGGATTTCCCGGTGCGTCACAAGCCAGACCGGAAACTCAAGGGACGGCAAGCTAGGGAGCACCTTCTCAAGCCCGGGCTCCTTAATGCAGAGTGGCTCGGGAAACATCGTCACCCCGTAACCGGCCTTCAACAACTCCCAGACAACCACGCCATTGTCAGAAGACATGACGAAGTTCTCAGGCCGGGCAGGTATTCCCATATTGTGCAAAGGCGCGATCAGGCGTTCCGGATGCGGGTTTCCAACGAAGTCATGGTCTGCAACCTCTCGCGGCGTGCGCGGGCGCCCTGCCCGATCGAGGTAAGCGCTTGCAGCGTAAAGGTTTGCGCGAAAATCGCCGACATGGCGCGCGATCAGTTCCGGTTCGCTTGGCCGGATATGACGGATCGCAATATCCGCTTCGCGCTGCAAAAGGTTTTGAAGATCGTTCGAGGAGACGATCTTCACCCGAATTCCCGGCGCACTTTCCCTCAAGGGCTCCAGCATGGCAGGCAGCATGACCGCCGACAAAAGATCGGTCGCAGTCACCGTAACCTCACCGGAGACTTCCTGTGTATGACCGGTCGCAGCCATGGAGATGAGCGTCGCGGCTTCCCCCATTGCCCTCACATGATCGAGCAATCGGTGACCCGCCTCGGTCAGGGTCGGCCCACGAACGCTGCGTTCGACAAGCGCAACGCCGAGCGAACTCTCCAGGTCGGCGATCTGCCTGCCAATCGTTGGCTGGGTGGTTTTGAGCGCACGCGCAGCGCCACTGAACGATCCCTCCTCGACGGTTGCAAGGAAAGCGCGCACCTGGTTCCAGTCAAAAGAAATAGCCTGCCAGTTCATGCATAGACGTATAACAGGTGTACAAAATTCAGCAATCGACCGCTCATCGACGTATGGCTAGGGTCGCGCCGAAACGAAGAGGTACACCATGCAAACCATGACTTCCCATTCCGCGTCGGCCTCGTTCTGGGACCGTATCGCCCGGAAATACGCTCAACAGCCGATCAAGGATCAAGCGGCCTATGAAGAGAAGCTCGCCTATCTCCGCAAGCTCCTGAAGGCCAGTGATCACGTCCTCGAAATCGGTTGCGGTACGGGGAGCACTGCGCTTCGCATTGCGCCAAATGTCGCTCATATCACCGCGACGGACATTTCGCCCATCATGATCGAAATCGCTGAGGCAAAACTTGGAACAAAGAGCCCGGGCAACGTCACGTTTCAGACGGCCGATGCGGCCGACATGATTGCAAGCCATCCATTTGATGCGGTTTGCGCCTTCAGCCTTTTGCACCTCGTGGATGACGCTTCTCATGCAATGCGCCGCATCCGGGAGCAGTTAAAACCGGGTGGCCTGTTTATCTCGAAAACCGTCGCGCTTAAAAACGCCAATGTGCTTTGGCGCGTGGTGCTTCCCATTCTCAGGCTTCTCGGATTTGCCCCGAGGGTCGTGGCCTTCAGCACTGAGGACCTTCATCGTCTCTTGAAAACCGAGGGCTTCGAAATCGTCGAAACCCGGTTCTTCGGCAAGGGTCGTATGAACCCGATGATCGTTGCCCGCCGTACAGCGCCATCCGACTCCACCGGACGATAGACCCATGACTTATCCACTTGAAACATCGGGGTCGCTCGACCTCGTCACTCTCTATGACCGGTTGGCGCCCGACTACGACAAGCTCCACCGGCGCTGGCTGAAGCACGCCGGAGGAGAAGCGCAGGCCGCCCTCGAAGCAAGCGTGCGGGCACTCGCTAAGCCGGATTCGAACCTACTCGACGCAGGCTGCGGCACCGGAGCCTTTGCCCGCGTGCTTATCAACGAAGGTGTCGCGCCCGGCAGCATGACACTCCTCGATCCATCATCGGCGATGCTCGAACACTGTATCGATATGCCGGTGCGTAAGGTGAACGGGCGCTTGGAGGCTCTGCCCTTCGAGAATAACGCTTTTGACATTGTCACCTGCGCATGGGCACTTGAAACAGTGCCGGAACCGGACAAGGCGCTTGCCGAACTCTGTCGTGTGGTTCGGCCTGGTGGTGTGCTCTGCCTTGCCTTCTGCGCGACCATGCCATCAGGCAGTATCGCAGGCTGGATGATGCGTCAGGCGCTTACATGGCGTGGCACCGGAAAGTTCCTGTCGCGTGATAAAGTCATCCGGACCATCAAACGGTCCGGCGCCTTCGATGTCCGCGCGGTGCCCGGCGGTGGACCCGCCGCCGCTCTTATTGCCAAGCGCCTTCTATAATTGGAAGCATGACAAGGCGAAATCCAAAAGGCATTCTGGGTTGAAGCCAGAAAGGAAGCCGTACACATGATGCCTGACGATCTCACGCGGGACGATCCGCTCAGCGACTTCCAAGCGACCATGGTTACCATCAATGGAGTGGAGAAACGCGTTTGGGTGGCAGGTGATGGCCCCGCTGTGATCGTCATGACCGAAATGCCGGGGATCAGCCCGCATGTTGCCCGCTTCGCGCGCTGGGTCCGCGATGCGGGTTTCACAGTCTACATGCCGTCTCTGTTCGGACGCGATGGGGCAGTTCCGAAGGCAGACACTGGAGCAGAAGTCTTCAAGCGCGCCTGCATCAGTGCCGAATTTCGAGCGCTCGGCGGAAACAGCGCAAGCCCGGTGACCCAATGGCTCCGGCGCCTTGCGAAAACCGCCCATGCCAAGTGTGGCGGGCCCGGAGTCGGTGCAATCGGCATGTGCTTTACGGGCAATTTCGCGCTGAGCATGATGCTGGAACCCGCCATGCTCGCCCCGGTCCTGTCGCAACCGTCGCTGCCACTCGATGAAAAAGGTAGTTTGGAGAGTTCGCCCGAAGAACTTGCTGCGGTGCGGGCGCGCCTGGAAAAGGAGGATCTCACCGTTCTCGCCTACCGGTTCGAGGGCGATCTCATCTGTAAGGCGGAGCGCTTTCAAGCTTACGCGGAGGCGTTGGGTGACCGCTTTATCGGGCGAACCTTACCCGACAGCGCGGCGAACACAGATGTTGCTCCGTTTTTCGCAAAACACGTCGCCTATCCGCACAGCGTTGTGACGCAACATCTGATCGACGCCGAAGGCGAGCCCACAGTGAAAGCAAAGGATGAAATCATCGCTTTCTTAGAACAACGCCTGTTAGACGGGACAGTGAAAAACTAAAAAGGGGTGCTCAAAGCACCCCTTCTTACGTCGACAAAGCCAGAGCTTAGCTTGATGGCAAAAGGACACGGTCGATCACGTGAATCACGCCGTTTTCAGCTTTGATGTCGGCGTTGACGACATTTGCCTGATCAACGGTTACACCTGAGCCGCTCTTTTCAACAGAGAGCGTGCGGTCGCCGCCAGCCTTAATCGTCTTGACCGGGATTGCGCGGTGCGGAAGCTGGTTTGAGGTGAGCTCGCGCGGAAGTACGTGATAGGAAAGAACAGCAACGAGCTGATCCTTGTTTTCCGGCTTCAGAAGGTTCTCGACTGTTCCGGCTGGAAGGGCTGCGAAAGCCTCATCGGTCGGCGCGAAAACTGTGAGATTATCTGTCGTAGCGAGAACGCCATCGAGACCGGCGGCCTTTGCGGCAGCGATCAGTGTGTTGAAGCTTCCAGCTTCCTGAGCGACGGACACGATGTTTGCAGCGTTTGATGCAGTGGCTGTCATAAGGCCGAGCGAC
>JBCDCZ010000294.1:0-5666 GCA_039180865.1 Pseudomonadota bacterium
CACTGCATTTACCCGCTCGCCGCGCACAGTCAAAAGCGATTCTGCAATCGCTTCACCGTCATGGTCGAGGACGATCATGTTTGTCACACCGAAGCTCTTGCCAGTGATAATCAGGGTCGTTTCATCCTGGACAGCCGCATCAGCGATGCCGGGATTCCCAATCACAATAGTGGCCGCCGGGCGCGATATGCGCATGACCTTGGCATGATCAACCGTAACTTCAATCATTTCACTCGCAAACGCCGGTTTAGCCGTCAGGGTCGTAACCAGTCCGGCTGTTGCAATCACCATCGCGAAGGCGACGAGGGCGAAGAACCAGGAAGCGGCGTTTTTCTCGCTCAGTTTTGCCATGATAGCCTATCCCGTTATCAATGTTCAGCTTCACTATGGGTCGCGATGGTAAAGATTGTATTGATGGCGACCATCTTTGTCAGGCCGTTCGCGCTCGTCGAAGAACTTCGCTGATCATCCCGGTAGCATCCTTGGAAAGATTGATGTTCTTGGACGACCCTTCGACTGCTGCAGCGACATCTTCATGGATCTGTTTCAAACAGCGCTCAATATCGTCAAACGAGTGACTATGGGTCGACATCTCATCGGTCACGAGCCTCACGTTTTCTACCGCCATGCCGATGATCGCCTTAACCTGCTTGATCCGCTCCACGCTTTCCTGACTGTCGGAAACATTTCCGCTCATCAGTTGGTCGAAATCATCGACCTGACCCTTGATTTCAGTAATGGAACTCGTGAGTTGGCTGAGCATTTCGGCGATCGATTTCGCCGCCTCGTCGGTTGAGGATGCGAGCTCTTTGACCTCGGCGGCGACGACACTGAAACCGCGGCCAGCTTCGCCGGCCCGCGCTGCTTCGATTGTTGCGTTCAACGCCAGAAGGTTGGTCTGAGCGGAGATCTTGGAAATTGTAACCGCCAAATCATTGATCGCATCGAGTTTTTCGGAAAACGCACCCACCGAACCTGAGAGAACCTGGGAGGCAGATGTTGCGTTTTCAGACCGCTCAACCATGCGTTCTGCGTTTTCAAAAACATTGCCTAGGGCTTCGTCCGTCCGCCCAAGTTCTCCGATTTGTTGTGATGCATTGCTGTTCATGTCCGCAAGAGCATGTTTGAGGCCCTGAGCTTTGGTGATGAAGTCCTGCATAAAATCCTGACGTTCACGGCTCGCGGCGTTAACGCGTTTGGCGTTGCCTTTGATGGTCTCGACAGTTTTCAACGCCTCAGTCAGCAATGAAGCGGGCTTGTTTGGCTCACTTTTTGAATGTTTATCTTCTGCAGGTTGACCGGATTCTATCGGTTCGGAGCCGGGTAATTCGGAGGGTATTGCGGAGCGTTGATCTTCAGCGTGAACCGCCGACTTTCGGGCGAAGGTCAGAACCAGAAATGGAACCAGGAGATATGCCGGCAGAAGCAAGACCGGGCCATATCCAATTCCAATCTGATTTGCTCCGAAATGCAGACATGAGAGCGCGGTTGCGACTGCAAACGCAAGTACCCAGGCGTTCATTCTGGTTCCCTGTCTCTTCTCTTTTCTTTTTTGGTTCTGAACCAATTCACCGTTCATCGGCACTGATTCTGGTGAATAAAATACTAATGATTTGCCTGCGAAGGTGTCGCGTCGGCTTACTAAGCCCTGTGGAGCAGTTTCACCAACAAGTTATTCGGGTCGTAATGTGATACGGACGCGCCTATATACGAGGCGCACCGCATCGTCCCACGGAGGGTCTCTCATGGCCAAGACAGTACCGGCAATCAAAGAAGGCGAGGCGCTGACTAAAGACGCAGCGACACTTCTCACGCTTTGTTTTGACATAGTCACCCATGACCCGGCGGATGGTGCGAAACAGGAGCACCTTTTTGCTGAAATCGATGAAATTCTGGAAAGGCTTCCGGCAAAGGACATCGATGCGTTGCTTCGGTCCTCATCATTCGGTTCAATCCGAAACCGGGTGCACGAAATCAGGGCTACTTACGAATATCAACGTGAGCTCGAGCTAAGCCGCGAAATCATCGCTCGTGAAAACGCCGCGGTTGCGAATGCTTTCCGGAGCCATGACTGGTACGACAAAGCACTTGATTTCGAGACAAAAGCCCTCAGCGAATACGCGCCCAAACGGCTTCTTTTCGTGGGTTCGGGCCCATTTCCGACATCCCCGATGGCTTTCCAGCGCAATGATCCGGCCGCCAAAGTGACCTGCATGGACAGATCCGGCGAAGCTTGCGCTTTGGCGCGTGAGGTGTCTGCGATTTTCGGAATGCCGGATCTGGATATCGTCCATGCCGATGGCGCCGCGAAGACGGACTTTTCAGCCTATGATTGCGTCATCGTAGGTCTGGTGGTTGGTGCAACGGAGCGCGACAAAGCCGAGATTGTTAATCACTTCCTCCATTATGTACCGACGTCATCACTCCTGTGTTTCCGTTCCGCAACCGGCTCAGGGCGCGTTATCTACCCAAGCGTTGATCTACAGGCGCTTGACGGCTACGACATTGATGTGCTCGAAAGCCCCCCTCACAAGAGTTTTACCCTAGTCATCGTCAAGCGCTAGGCTGCGCATCGACGAGAAAGCCATTCCGTGACCACTACCCTGTCATCCGTCCGGGATTTGTGCCGGGTTACCTCGTTTTACGCTGAGCGCATCGGTATCCTGCGGGAAGAGGCAACTGAAACCCCGGAGACGAGCCCCCGCGCTTATCTTTCGGGAGGAAGCACACAGGACGCCTACAGGGCGATCAGACCATGGTACCGTCTCGTTGAACCTCTTTACGCGGAGGTTGAACACTGCATGCAAGGGCTTAGCCAAGCAGATGCAGAGCGTATTCTTGAAAATCAAGAAGTACAGGCGCTCCTCCCGTCTTTGCACCGCATCCGTGCCGCCTACGAGTTCGACAAAGAAATCGATGAAGCGCGCGCCCTTTTGAACTCTAGCGATCCAGCCAGTGAGATCGCAGCCATTATTCGCCATCAATCCTATTGGATTTTCACCGATGAGGTTCTCGAAGCTCTCTCCGGGAGCCGCGCAGTCGCCGTAATAGGGTCCGGTCCGTTGCCGTTGACCGCTCTCGCCGTAGCAGCGCAAACCGGTATAAGGGTTACCTGTTTTGAACGTGATCCTGTCGCTTTCGATTTGGGAAATGAAATCATTGCCAGATCCTCCTATGGGGCGCGGATCGAGTGCCGGAACGTAGAAGCGAAAGGCGAGAGAGATCTTGAAGCATTCGACGTTGCGTTTTGCGCCGTCCTTCTCGGTGTCAGCATTGGTTCTGAGAACCACGCGGACAAAACCGCCCTTTTTGAGGGTTTTCTCAGCGGATTGAAGCCTGGCGGGCGGTTGATCGCCCGGGATCCTTATCGCCTCGGTGCTTTGTTCTATCCAAAAGCCGGCACGTTAAACGGTCCCGGAATTCTCGCCACACGATACGATCCGGAAACGGGGCCTGGCCTTCCTTACCGGTCGGCGTTCCTGATCGTTAAAAAGGGAGTCGATCAGTGAGTGAGCAAGCACCATACGATTACATCGCTGATTACTACGCCAGGGTTCACGAGAAGAACGCGGCCTTTCCAGAAATCGCGGACTTCTGGTTATCGGGCTTTCGCCACGTCACCGGCAAACGGGTTCTTAATCTCGGTTGCGGCCCGATGTTCTATGATAATCTCGCGCGCTTTGGGGATGTTCCCAAGACCTATGTGGGGGTCGATCTCAACAAGCAGACATTCGCGTTCTTGAAAAATGGCGATCATCCCGAGCTTATCAAGCACCGCAAAATGGCGGAGACGGCCGACATTGACATGTCCTTTGTCCAAGGCGATGCGATTGCCTATCTTGAAACTCAAGAGGCAGCATTCGATACGATATTAGGGATCGGTTTTTTTGCCACATTCAGTGGCGAAACGTTCAAACGGCTGATTTCCGGATGCAGAAAAGCCCTTGTGCCCGGCGGCAAGCTTTTGAAAATGACTTGGCACGGTTCAATCCGCACTGAGGCAGAGACCGCCGCCAAGATAAAGTACCGCTATGATAATGAGTTAGAACCTGCCGGCGAGGAACTCGTTCGGGAAATCACAAGTCTCGGTTTCGAGACCGCTTCGGACGAAACCTTCATCTGCCCACCTGACACGATCGGATGGCGATCAATCCAGGTTGCAGCCTTTAGAAAACCGCTTGGTGACGCGACATGAACCGGCCTGTAAAAATCATGGAAAAGCCGGTTCTGAAGCGACCGGGTGACTTTGAGATCGTTTACGCTCCACCGTCAGTGGAGGACTTTCTCGCCTTGAGAAAACTTGGCAATCTCGGCGAGAAAGACCCCATAGCGATGCGCGAAAGCCTCGCACGCAGCGCTTTTGCGATCCAGGTTTTGCACGAAGGGCGCTGCATCGGCTTTTGCCGAACCCTGAGCGATGGCGCTCTTTGGTACATGATGGCGGACGGGGTGATCCTCCCTGAATATCAGGCAGGCGGTATAGGCAAATTTCTAGTCAGTTCACTGATTTACAATTTCTATGAGAATGCCGCGCCGGGCGGGCGTTTGCTTGCTATTACCCATGCCCCGGACTTTGGCGTAAAAAGCGGCTTCAACCGGTTTCCTTCCGGTGTAACGGGAGGCTTTGCGTGGGTACCGCCGGAACTGAAAAAGGCCGGACGCTTTGTGAACCCGATCAGCTTGTCCCCGCTTCAAAAAGGTGAGGGATACCAAGTATCCTATGACAGTCCCGATCTCGAGAGTTTCCAGAGGCTACGCGCGCTTTCCGGTTTGGCCGCAACCGGGGAAGAAGCCGCAAGAATAAGCCTTTCAAACAGCCTGATGACGATAAAGATCGATTATCTGGGAAAGACTGTGGCTTTTGCGCGGATTCTTGGAGAAACCTTCGCTTGGGCCTATATGGTGGATGTATGCGCCGATCCGGCGCATGATGCGGACGCACTGAAAACCCACATGATACGGGATCTTTCGGCGCGCTATTATGAGAAAGGCGCGCCGGGCGCTTACATGCTGTTTATCACCGATCGCATCGATCTTGCGAAAACCGCGGGACTTACACCCGTGGAACCGCGCGAAATCTGCCTCTATGCAGATCAGCCGCCTTTGACAGACTCAAGCTCCATGGACGGACACAACATATGACGCTCAGCAAGACGGTGATCGAGGAAAAGCTGCCCGAAGAGCGTACGGACCGTGTTGGCTGGGCCTACCGGGTGGCACAGGAAGCGGAACGTGCGAAAGCACGCTTCGACGCATGGGCGCAGGATTATGACCGGGATGTAGAGGATCTTCTCGGCTGGAAGGGACCGCAAAACACGCTCATCCATGTCCTCACCCATGTTCCGAAAGGGTCCCGTATCCTCGACGCTGGATCCGGTACCGGGTTAATGGGAGCGCTGTTGTTCCAAGCTGGCTACCGCAACCTTGTTGCGACGGATATTTCCGACAAAATGCTAGAGGTCGCTCGGACAAAGGACGTCTATCTCAGCGACTTTCAGGCCGATCTCAACCAACCACTCAGCGTTTCAGATGATTCCTTTGATTGTGTTGTGAGCGTCGGTGTCAGCGGCTACATGTCCCCCGGTACCATTGGTGAATTCGTGAGGGTCGTCCGGCCCGGAGGCGTCATCGTCTACACAATCAGTGACGGGCATTATGAAGAGAAC
>JBCDCZ010000295.1:0-5664 GCA_039180865.1 Pseudomonadota bacterium
CGGTGCATAAGAGACTTCAAGATTGGTGGTAACCGCCCATTCGCCATCGGGTGAAATCGCAATTCCCTCAGGTGAGATACCGGTCTCGGCCTTGCCGACAAGATAGTGTCTCAGACCGCCGTCACCGGCCTCGGTCTCAAACCGGATCGATGTGACGTCGCCGGCTGGCGCTTCGGTCCAGATCCCCACGACATCATTCCCCCAATAAAGATTTCCGCTCATGAAATGGCGACCATCGGGCGTGAACCGGCCCATAAACGGATACTTGGAGACGAGAACCGGATTGCCCCATTCCTCAAGCGTGACCCCGTTATCCCCGCGGATGACTCTGGAAAAGCGGACAATCGCGCGGTTCACGTCGGTAATCGCAACAAAATCGCCGGAGGGGTGCCATTCCACATGGCTCAACCGATCGCTTGGCGAGGTTCCGGGGACCGATGCAAAGCTCGCGTCGCCGAATTGCCCGTTTGAAATCGGAACGAATGCGATGCCTCGGCCGTCGGCTGGATGCATGGCAATTGCAACCATGTCGCCTGCCGGGCTTAAAGAGAGCCCTTCCGGTCGAGTACCGATTTCAATCTGTTGAACGATGGTTGGATTTGCGGCATCGGAGATATCAACAAGCGTCAGAAGGTTTCCGACCGGCAGATCGTGGAAGGTCACCGCATCCGCGCCACGTTCACCGAACGATTCCGAGACGACAGCAAAGCGGCCATCCGGAGTGACGGCAACGGCGGTCGGCGCACCGGCAACCGAGTTCGATACTTTCACCGTGGCAATACTCATGGTCGCCAGATCGGGACTGACCGTTGCAATGATCAGTGCATCGTCGCTTTCCTTCTGTCCCAGTTGCCCATTCACATAGGCCGACGCCAGCATATCCCCATCGCTGATTGCAACCAGCTTGCTACCCTGAAAGGCCGCATAGGGCGTATCAGCGTAAGACGGTACTATTGTAATCGTCATGAGCGATGACATCATCAATCCGAAAACTGTTCGGTTCATTGTCAAAAATCCTCTATCCCTTGATAGTTGTTGAAGACCACTGGCTAGATGGTCTCTCAATTTGGAAAGAGAAATTCGCGTTTTGCGTTGTGTGATCGTCAAAAGCGATCAAAAAGGAGAATTGCTTTGGACACGCGACGTCTGCGCTTGTTTGTGATCCTTGCGGAGGATCTTCATTTCGGGCGCGCGGCGAAACGCGCGGGGGTGGCTCAGTCCGTCCTCTCCGTCCACATCCGGCGGCTTGAGGATGAACTCGGCATAGAGCTCTTTGCCAGAACCAAACGCGAAGTTCGCCTGACACCGATCGGGCAACACTTCCTGTATGAAGCGAGAGCCATCCTTGATCGCATCGAAGGCGGTCGCCGCGTCGCCCTCGCATTGTCGCGCGGCAAGACACATGTGTTACGCATCGCGATGACAACGGTCGCGATGCTCAGCGATGCGCCTCAACGTGTCTTCAGATTTCGCGAGGACCATCCCGATACCGAAATTCAGCTTCTGGAACTCGGCACGGTCGACCAGGAAAGCGCGCTTGCGACTGGCGAAATCGATATTGGCTTTCTCCATCCGCCGCTCGATCGCCCCGACCTTTTCATCATGGATCTGAAGCCTTCCCCTTTTTTTGCCTTAAAGCACAGCGACCCTTCACCAGGTGAATCATCAAAACCCTGGCAATCCGTTCTGGGCGATCCGTTTGTCTTTTACGGACGCCGCCGCGCCCCACGCCTGTACGACGCCTTTATCAGCTCCGCGACCGCTCTCGGTATCACGCCGAATATCGTCGCCGAAGCCCCTTCGTTTCTCTCTGCGGCGGGTATGGCGGCAGCCGGTATCGGGACCGCTCTCTTGCCAGAGGAAATGAGAGGACGCATCCCCGATCGCACACAGGCGATTGATATCGCGGACTGCCCTCTCGAGCTTCAGAACGGCATTGCTTATCGGAAGGACCACAGCAATCCGGCAATCGACTGGTTCATGTCCGGACTGTGAGCTATGGACGGCACACTCAATTCGCCAGAACACCATCCGCAACGAAATCCGTCACCATACCCAATAGCTCATCCCGGTCTTCACCCGGTTCCAGGTGTACACAATGGGAGGCGTCGACAAGCTCGCGGAACAACACGGACCGCGCCTTGGTGGAGCGGAAATTTGGCAGTTGCTCTTGGAGGCAATCAGGCCCCGTCGTGAAACACATAAAGGCGCCCCATCAAATCAGCATCTCACGGACAATCAGCATGACGCCGGACGCAAACATGAGAATGACCAGGAGCCGCCGAAAGGTCGCATCGGACAAGCGTTTGAAAACAATGATCCCGGCCTTCGCGGCAATGAGCGCCAGCGGTATGGAGACTGCAAGATTGAAAAGCACCGGGCCGTTGTACGCGCCGTTATAAGCAAAGAGCAGCGCGGAAAGCGTCAGAACAAAGAAATTGAATGGCTGAAGCACCGCCCGCGTCACCGCCTTCGGCCAATCCCTCATTGCACACCACATGGTCGGGAGCGCGCCCGACAATCCCGCAAAGGAGGCAAGAACACCACTTGCAAATCCGACCCCCGCATCGGTCACGGGTGTTGATCGCACAATGTTCGGAAGCTCTCTGCGGAATACGAAAAAACCGCCGTAAAGAAGCAGAAACCCGGCGACGAGCATCTTGAGATAAAACGGATCGAAATCCCGAAGAAGTTCGATACCGATCGGAATCCCGAATAGGGCGGGCAGGAAAAAACGCATCAACCGCCGCCAATCGATTGTGCGCCAGACAAGTATCATGCCTTGTACACCGCTTGCGACAGAAAGCACGACACTCATCGCTACGGCTTCGACCGGTGGCATGATTTGAAGCCACCAACCAAGCGCAAACAGAGCGGTGCCAAAACCGGCGAGCCCATTGATGAAACCACCAGCGAGAGCCCCGGCTGCGAGGAAGACGAGAACCTCGAGGCTCATCGAAAGCCGGTTACCGATACATGAGACTGGATAACGTTACGCTGCGTTGCTTGCTTCGGGAGCGCGCTGGACTTCTTGGATGAGCGTGTCATAGACCGCATCGAGCAGAGCGACCTTGATCGAGTCAACCCTTGAGGTCATTCCGAGACGCCGCGCGAAGCGCTTTTCATCAAGATTAAATCGACGCAGATCAAATGGGTTAAGCGGCTCGACACATGCTCTTGGCACGATGGCAACGCCCAGATTGTTGAGCACCATGGACGAGATCGCCTCAAGGCTATCAAGTTCCATACTCTCTTGAACCTTGATTGAATTTGCTTTTAGCCAGTCCTCCACCATGCGACCGACAACCGCTTGACGTGAGAAACGGATGAACGGATTCTTTTCGAGGAGTTCGCTTGGACTGTTGCTTGTTGTTTCATGAGAAGCGAGAAGCTCCATAGGCTCGCGCGCAATTTCACGGAAGACCTGATTTCGTTCACTCATTATCGGTTCGGATATGATGGCTGCATCAAGTGTCCCGCGCTCGACCTGAGCGACAAGGTCATGTGTCAGACCCGGTATCACCCGGACTCTAAGCGCATGATAGCGCTCTTTCAGCCGGGTGATCGCAAGGGGCACAAGACCGGTTAGAGTTGTGGGAACGGCACCCAGAATCAACTCACCACTCATCCAGTCATCTCCCATCACGGAAGCGACCATATTGTCATAGGCGCTCACAACTTCGCGTGCCCGGGCAACGAGGGCGCGGCCGACGGGTGTGAGTTCGGGTGTGCGGCGCGTACGATCAAAGACCTTGATCTGCCATTCTTCTTCAAGCGCCTTCATTTGCTGGCTGACAGCAGCATGAGTAATAAAGACTGCTTCTGCAGCCGCGCTGAAGGTTCCGTTGTCGGCAACCGCGATGAGTGTTTTAAGTGTTCTGATTGACATGTTCGATATATGCTACTTCAAGAACAGTTACAAAAGCGCTGTTTGGTCAAATTTTTTGGAAGTCTCGTTTACCAAAGGTCTCATTTCAAAAACAAAAACGCGATCAGTGCGTGATCACATGAATTCATCGGAATGAATAGGTCACCTTGAGGTCTTTGGTTAAACGAGCATCGCCCGCACCTCAAAGACCGTAACTTGTATTGAGTTATGCTTTTAGAAGCGCACGCTTTACGTTTTCGATGGTAACTGAACTTACCCGCCGGGTACCCTCTTCGGTGACGCCTGCGATATGCGGTGTCAAAAGGAGATTGGGGACATTCATGAAAGTCTCGGCAGCTTCCGCCGTAAGAGGTTCTTCCCAAAACACGTCAAGCGCTGCGCCACCAAGACGCCCCTTTTTGAGCTGTTCGCACAAAGCACGATAATCGACAATCGTCCCGCGGGCCGTGTTGATGAGAACCGCGTCAGGCTTCATCAACGCCAGCGTCTCGCTATTCATCAGCATATAAGTTTGCGGCGTTGCCGGAACATGCAGGCTCAGAACATCGGCACGTCCCAGAAGGTCTTCCTTGGAAAGCCGGATAACATTCTTCCAGGCGGGATCGTCATCAGGAACGAAAGGGTCATAGGCGGCGATTTTCATGCCGAGTGCACGTGCTTTTTCAGCGACCGCCCGAGAAATTCCGCCAAAGCCGTAGAGACCGAGAAGGCGTCCGGACACCTCACCGCCAATCAGTTCGTTGCGTGGCCATTCGCCAGCAACCATCCGATGATTGGTGCGATAGGCGCCTCGCACAAGCATCAATGCGGCAGTCAAGACATATTCGACGACAGATGTTGTATTGGCACCGGTCGCGGGACAGACGTCCACCTTGCGAAATCCGCACGCCTCCAAATTGATGTTGTCGACGCCGACACCGAGGCGGCCGACAACCTTGAGGTTCGGTGCTGCTTCCAGAAGTTCATGATCGACCCTGGTGCGATGGCGAACGATGAGAGCATCGGCATCGGAAACTTTCTCAAGCAGCGCCTCGCGATCTTCTACAAGTGCCGGGTCGTATTCTACGTCGAAGGATGGACCAAATCCCTCAAGCGCTTCTTCATCCATGAATTCCGTGATGACCACACGCATGTTCGAAACCAAGCCTTCTTTGCCCACTCACGCCGACTCATCTAACTGCAGACGCTGACACAATCAGTGTCGCAGCCAGCGAAACGCAACGCAAGATGATGTAAAACCCCTGAAATCTCAGGAAACTGTGATTTGCAACGAGACGTTTCCGCTCGCCCAAAACACGAACCTCAGCCCAAATGATAAGCGCAGCCTGCTCATACAAGCGGTCGAAAAGAACATCTTGAAGAAAAATAACCCGTCACGTTACGCAGTCTGTCGAAAAGCGAACGCACGCAACGCGAAAAATTAGAACGATTTCTCTGCGGGATATCGGAAAGATCGCCTATATGTCGCCGGAACGCGAGAAGGACTAACAGAATGCCGCTTACCCATTTGCAACGCCTTGAAGCAGAGAGCATCCACATCATGCGCGAGGTCGTTGCCGAGGTGGAACGCCCGGTCATGCTCTATTCGATCGGCAAGGATTCCGCCGTCATGCTGCACATTGCGCAAAAGGCTTTTTTCCCAGGCCCCTTGCCCTTTCCACTTCTCCATGTCGATACGACCTGGAAGTTCCGGGAGATGATTTCGTTCCGGGATAATCTCGCCAAGGAGCTTGGTGTTGATCTGATCGTCCACATCAACGAAGACGGTGTGAAGC